>JAIDBM010000052.1 GCA_029056365.1 Muribaculaceae bacterium
AATCAGTAAACACCCAAAACCGAGTCAACTTATTTCAGGAACGGACAGAGTTTTTCAGATAATCGACCTTTTATAGGGCCATTGTTGTTGTTTTTTTGTATCTTTGTGAAAATATAAAAAAACATACATGACTAACTTTGAAGAATTAGGAGTAAATGAGCCGCTGAGGCGTGCAATCGAGGAAATGGGCTTTGAACAGCCTATGCCGGTACAGGAAAAAGTGATACCCGGACTGCTTTACGGCGATCACGACCTGGTGGCGCTTGCCCAGACCGGAACCGGCAAGACTGCTGCGTTCGGCCTCCCGCTCATACAGCGTATTATCCTGCACGAACACAAGCCACAGGCTCTGGTACTGGCTCCTACACGTGAACTTTGTCTGCAGATAGCCGGCGACCTGGCCGACTTCTCAAAATATATCGACGGACTTGAGGTGATACCTGTCTATGGCGGTTCGAGCATCGAGAGCCAGATACGCGCTCTGCGCAAAGGCGTACAGATAATAGTGGCCACTCCCGGGCGTCTGATCGACCTGATAAACCGTGGTGTGGTGCATCTGTCGGATGTTCATACCGTAGTGCTCGACGAGGCCGACGAGATGCTCAACATGGGTTTTGTCGACTCGATAAACGACATTCTGTCGCATGTGCCTCAACAGCGTCGCATGCTGTTGTTCTCGGCAACAATGCCGGCCGAAGTGGCCAAAATCGCACGACGTTTCATGACGGCTCCGGAAGAAATCGTGATAGGAAACCGCAACGAAGGCGCAAAAAATGTAAAACACATATATTACATGGTGAACGCCCGCGACAAATATCTGGCGCTAAAACGGATTGCGGACAATTCACCTAACATCTACGCTATAATATTCTGCCGCACCCGGCGCGACACGCAGGAAGTGGCCGACAAACTTATCGCCGACGGATACAATGCGGAGGCCTTGCATGGCGATTTGTCGCAACAGCAGCGCGACATAGTGATGCGCAAATTCCGCGACCATGTGGTTTCGATGCTTGTGGCTACCGATGTGGCGGCCAGAGGGCTTGACGTTGACAATCTTACTCACGTGATAAACTATGGTCTGCCGGACGATGCCGCGGTATACACCCATCGCTCGGGCCGAACCGGACGTGCCGGCAAGACCGGTGTGTCGATAGCCATTATACATTCACGCGAGAAGGGAAAACTCAAAGACATAGAGCGGATTATCGGCAAGAAATTCGAGCGCAAGGAGGTGCCTACGCCTGCGCATATAATAGAGAAACAGCTGTATAATCTTGCCGACCGCATTGAAAGAGTGGAGGTTAACGACGAGGAAATCGACAAGTATATGCCCGGAATAAGCAAGAAACTGTCGTGGCTGTCGACCGAAGACCTTATCAAGAGAGTGCTGTCGCTTGAATTTAACCGTCTGCTTAACTACTATAAGGATGCTCCTTCGATTGATTTCATTGATGAGAAGCCATCGAAATCGGAGCGGAAAGGAGCCAAGGACCGCGGCCCGCGCTCCGACAAAGACAAGGACCGCCGTACAGCCGACCGTGGCATGGCCCGTGTTTATGTGAATGCGGGCAAGGCCGATGGCTTTTTTGCCGGGAATCTTATAGAGATACTCAACAAGAGCATACAGGGCCACCGTGTGGATGTGGGCCGCATCGACCTTTTGCCGGGATACACATTGTTCGATGTCCGTAAAGGCGACGCACGCCGTGTGACCGAAGCCATTACCGGAAACGATTTCTTCGGAAAGCGCCTGTACAGCGAGATTGCCGATAAGGACAAGGACTATGCCAAGGCCTCGAAACGTAAGGGCGGCTCTAAAAAACACTGAACCTGCACGGAACTATGAAGAAGATACTCACGATACTTATGGCGCTGTCGGCCGTTCTGGCCGGGGCGCGTACTGTTGCCGATTTCTTTGTCGCCGCCCCTATGTATGAGGCGGCCCCGTATCTCGATGCCAACATGCGTCTTGACCTGCTGGATTATTTCCGCAGCGGACTGCCGTCCAGAACCACAAACGTGTTTGATGAAAATGCATCGGTAACATACGAGAGCGAACGGGCGCTGACGGTCAATGTCGCCACGGGTGTTGTAATGCAATATGGCCTGGCTGTGAGCGGACAGGATTCGGTGCTGGTTGTCATAGAGACTCTGCCTTTGCCTATGGCCGACAGCCGGGTGACTCTGTATGACACCGACTGGAATCCGATACGGCGCCAGCCTTTGCTTACGCTTACGCTCGACGACTGGCTCAGTGCCGACGGGCGCGCGCAGCGTGGCAGAGTGGAGGAAATTCTGCCCTTCGTGACAGCCGAAGCGAATTTCGATGCGGACGGCAACCGGATATTGTTTACCAATACGGTCGGCGGATATTTTGCCGACAGCGACAGCACACGTGCCGAAGTGTCGCGTTATCTGAAACCGTCGCTGTCGTATCGTTTCGACGGCAGAAATTTCAAATTGGAGAAGTAGGCTTATGGAGCACCGCGAGGCCATGACTCTCACAGAGGTATCCCGTCGACTGAGCGATGCTGTGACGGGCGCCGGCATCAACGACGTATGGATTACGGCCGAGACCAGCGATTTGCGCAGTTCCGGCGGCCATTGCTATATGGAGCTGATTCAGAAGCATCCGGACACCGGCGCCACTTTGGCCCGGGTACGGGCCAATATATGGGCTTCGCGTTATGCCACACTCAACCGCCGGTTCATGCACACCACTGGTTCGCCGCTTGCCTCCGGAATCAGAGTCATGCTCTGCGTCACGGCATCGTACCATCCTGTGTATGGCATGAGTCTGACAGTCGATGATATTGACGCGGAATATACATTGGGCGACCTGTTGCGACGCCGCCGGGAGATAATCCGCCGCCTTACGGAAGAAGGAGTTATAGACATGAACCGTCAGCTGGAATGGCCTGTGCCAGCACAGCGCATAGCCGTGGTGTCGGCCGATGGCGCGGCCGGATATGGCGATTTCATGCACCAGCTTTATCTCAACGGCCGGCGTCTGCGCTTTCATACCGAACTCTTTCCCGCAGTGCTTCAGGGCGAGAAGGCTCCGTCCTCGATAATCGAGGCGCTCGACCGCATAGCCATGCGGTCGGACGAGTTCGACGGGGTGGTGATAATACGCGGTGGCGGGGCTACAAGCGATCTTGCATCGTTCGACGATTATGATCTGGCGGCCAACGTGGCGCAGTTTCCATTGCCGGTGATTGTAGGAGTGGGGCATGAGCGCGATGTAACGGTACTCGACTATGTGGCGAATATGAGGGTGAAGACTCCTACCGCCGCAGCCGAGTGGCTTATAGGCCAGGCTATGGAGCAGATTCAGCTGCTGGGGCAGCTTGGCTCGGAACTGTACCGGCTGGTGAGCGGACGCATAAGCGGCGACGCGCGTCAGCTGGCCTATATCGAGGGGCAGCTGGCTCCGTTGGCACGGGCCGCGCATGAGCGTGCACGTCAGCGGCTCGACGGCATTGCCGGACAGATACCACAGCTTGCCGCCAACATACTCGACCGCAGCCGCCAGCAGCTCGACTCGCTCGGACGGCTGCTCGACATTCTGTCGCCTCAGTCCACGCTGCGCCGTGGTTATACGATTACCCGCAGCGGCGGCCGTACGCTCACTTCGGTGAAGCAGCTTGCAAGCGGTCAGCGGCTGACTACAAGTTTCGCCGATGGCGAAGCTGAATATATGATAATAAATCTCTCAATAAAATGACACCTATAGAAGAACTCAGCTACAGCCAGGCCCTTGAAGAACTGGAAAGCATAGTAGCCTCTCTGCGCGGCAACAACTGCGATGTCGATACACTTGCCGCCCGTACGGCCAGAGCTGCGGCTCTGCTTGAGGCATGTCGCACGCGCCTGACTCTGACCGAGACACAACTTGCCGAAATTCTGGAAAAGTTGAAAGTTGATAGCTGAAATCGTTTTGTTAAGTAAATCGTAGACATTTATCGCACCGCTCTAAACAGAGACTATCTCATCACTTCCCGGGACAGCATTTGCCGCAGCAGGAGTCGGGGGCGCATTCCTGTGGAGCAACGCATTCGGTGGCGGTATAGCCGATTCCGGCGAAAGCTTTCTTCAGTTTCCCGATATTGGTTTTCGCAGGATTGTACTTCACGGTTACTGTCTGGTTGGTGAGGTCGGTGCTGATTTCGCTCACACCGCTCTCGAAGCGGATGTTGCTTTTGATTTTATTCTCGCAGTTCTGGCAACTCATGCGGGGGCTGACGGTAAACACAGCCACAGCTTTTTCCTGTTTTTTTCCGGCCTGTACGGTCTGCACGCCGAATATCAGCAGCATGGCCAGAAAGATAATATGTTTCATGATTATATAACTATAGATAACGGGTAATATTGTAGCGGAATCCGACATAAACCATGGCTCCTTCAAGCGGACCGTACACCATTGTGGCATCGAAGTCCGGACCCCATGGATCGGAGGCGCCGATTATCGGATTTTTCTGCCGGTATCCGGTGAGATTCTCTCCGCCGACATATACCGACCAGTGCCTGAAGTTTCGTGTAATCTGGGCGTTGAGGCGGGCGAAGGCCCCATAGCGTTCAGGCCAGGCGAGATTGCCGTTGCCGGTACGGTATGGCTGCGGCATGCGTCCTGAGCCGTTTATGGCGCAGCTTACATCGAATTGCCACAGGCCCATGCGGGGTGTCCATCCTAAGGTAAACAGTGCCTTGTGAGCCGAAGTCAGCGGTTTCTGTTGCAATCCGTGTCCGAAATACTCGGCCTTGACATCGGTATAGCGCCATGCCGCGCTGAGGTTGAGGTGGCTCATGAGGTCCATGCTGAGTTCAATCTGCATTGAATGGGAATAGGAGCGGGAAGCCGATGAATAGATGTAGACGGCGTGCGGATTGATATCGGAATTGGCCATCAGCTGGCTGCTGAATGTGGTGTGGTAGTATTCGGCGGAGAGAGTGGTTTTCTTTTGCCAGGGATACAGGGTATAGTTGCCACTGATACCGAAGTTCCATGCCGATTCGCGCTGCAGCTGTCCGTCGATGTACATTCGGCGTGACGATGCCAGCAGGTAGCTGTACTCGGCCAGGGGATGCGGCGAGCGGTATCCGCGTCCGGCCGAGGCATGCAGGCTTAGGTTCTGCGACGGGTTATAACGCAGATGCACGCGGGGCGTGAACATGGAACCGTACAGGTCGCTCCAGTCGTAGCGTACACCGGCCATGGCAATGATACGGTCGTCGACATTCAGGGTGTACTGGGCATATCCGCCGGCCACTGCCTCGTGTTCGCTGAATGCCGCGCTAATGTCTGTATTCCAGGGATTCAGAAGTGTGTTATACCGATAATGGTCGTAGTTGCACTGGAGTCCGGCGCTCAAGGCATGGAGGTTGCTCCATTTTCGTTCAAACATCAGCGATGCGTATAATTCGTGCTGGTCGATGTCGCATACACGCATGCCATAGGAGGCATTCTGCCTGTGTGCTGTTCCGGAGAGTATCAGTGCGATGTTGCCGTCGTTGTCGCGGTCGAACATAAGGGCATTTTTGGTAAATGCTTCCCACCGTCGGGTGTCGATATCTATCCTGTATGGATTGGTGACGGTGTTATGCCGGTGGCCGGTCTGTCCGCCGGTGCGGCGTTCGTCGATGAAGCGGGCGGCTGCCTGAAACACATATTTTGAACCAAGGAAGGCCACACGGGGCATCAGAGCGGTCTGGCGTACCCGGGGCTTGTCGATAAAGCCGTCGTCGTTGCCGTCGTGTCCGCTGAAACTGTTTTCGAAATGGGTGAGCAGGCCCGCGCTCCATTCCGGACCGAAATGCCAGTTGCCGTCGACGTTCGCTTCAAGCTTGTTCATCATGTCGTAGTACATGTTCACGGAAAGCTGAGGGTCGGCCTGTGGTTTTTTCATTTCCACATTAATCTGGCCTGTAACCGATTCGTATCCGTTTTTCACCGAGGAGGCGCCTTTCGATACCTGTATCGACTGCATCCAAGGTCCGGCCACATATCCGAGACTGTAGGGCGATGCGGCGCCGCGAAAATTGGGAATATTCTCGGTAAGAAACTGTACATATGAACCCGACAGACCGAGCAGTCTGATTTGTCTGGCACCTGTTGCGGCATCGTTGTAGCTTACGTCGACCGACGGATTGGTGGTGAAGCTTTCGCCGAGGTTGCAGCAGGCTGCGCGTTTTAGTTCAGAGGCGGAAATCAGTTCGGAGTTTGTGGCTCCGCGCAGCTTGTACAGGCCGCCCCGCGATTTCACTGTCACTTCCTCAAGCACTTCAGCGCTGTCGGCGGGCTCGACGGCTAAGGCGCTGAATGTTGTTGCGACAAATAATGGTAGAAATATGAAATTGTTCACTGTCTGGAAATCACTTGTAGTTGTAATCGCATATGAGCTTAATGCAAAGTTAGCGTTTATTTATAAAATAACCATCGGAGCCTGCAAAAAAACAGACCCCGATGTCGAAATCGTAGTTTTCGGTTGTTCTCAGTCCTGCATCATGCGGCGCCATTTCCGGTAGCCGAAAAACGCAATCACTGTGTATATGGCATACAGCGTTGAATAGAAATATATTCCCTTGTAGGCATATAGCCACACGCATACAGCGTCAACAATAATCCATGCGAACCACTGTTCAAGGTATTTGCGGGCCAGGAGCCACATGCCTACTATGCTCAGGGCGGTGGTGAAGGCATCATACCAAGGAACGGTGCTGTCGGTGCGGGTGTCCAGAATCCAGCCCATGACATACCACAGCAGGGCGGTAACGGCCGGTGCGGCAATCCAGGCCCACACAGGCATGCGGCTGATGGGGCGTTCCTGCTTCTCTTTTTTATCCGCTTTGCCGCTGCGCCATGCAATATAGCCGTAGACTGCAATCAGAAGATAGTAGATGTTGATGCCGAAATCGGCATACAGCCCTTTGCGGAAGTAAATCCACATTGATATCATGGGCATTATCACCGATACTATCCACATTCGCCATGAGGCGTGGTACTCATACCAGAGGTAGAGCAGACCGATGCAGAAACCGAGTATTTCCAGCGCGAGATCCATAAGGCCTTAGAAACTGAGACTTACCGTGCCCATGACGTTGGTAGTGGCCTGTGCGGCAAAGCCGGCATAGCGATAGATTGTTTTCACACCGTTTTCGATAGTGTATCCTGCGCTGGCATAGCCGTTATTGCAGTATTTTTTGTTGAAAAGGTTGTAGACAGCGAATCCCAGACGCAGGTCTTTTATGCCTTTGAGTCCTTTGAAGCTGTATCCAAGAAGCAGGTCGGAGACGCAGTAGGAGTCGAGCCGGGCCTCTTCGCTGCGGGCGTTGTTCATATATTGGTCGCTGATGTATTTGGTGTGCAGCGAAGCATCGAAGTTGCGCCAGCGGAAATTAAAGATGTTCGACATTACGAGTGATGGCGAAAACGCAATGGGGGTGTCGCCGCAGTCGATGCTGATGGGGTTGGTCCATTCGTCTTCGTAGATATATTCCACGAAATTCCTGATGCGGTTGC
>JAIDBM010000053.1 GCA_029056365.1 Muribaculaceae bacterium
ACGAAAGTACACGATTAGTACCCAGCTCACTCCAAATATCTCTGACAATCAGCCAATTTGCCTAAATAAGAAAAAATTCGTAACTTTGCACATTATTACAACAGCTGACTAATTATGGGATTTTTCAAAAATCTGTTCTCCAAAGAAAAAAAACAGGAAACCCTCGACAAAGGTCTTGAAAAGACTAAAGAAGGACTGTTCGGCAAAATTAAACGGGCATTCATCGGCCGCAAGACGATTGATGATGATTTTCTTGACGAGCTTGAGGAAATCTTCATATCTTCGGATGTAGGTCCGGAGACAACCCTGAAAATAATCGACCGGATTCAGGAACGGGCGGCAAAAGACAAATACATGGGCGAAGACGAGCTCAACGACATGTTGTGCGAAGAAATCTGCAGCCTGCTTGCCGAAAATCCCAACGATGTTGAAACCGACGACTTCGACACCCCCCGCGGCATAAAGCCGTATGTAATCATGGTGGTGGGCGTGAACGGAGCCGGAAAAACCACAACCATAGGCAAACTCGCCTACCAGTACCGTATGGCAGGCAAGAAAGTGATGCTCGGAGCCGCCGACACCTTCCGTGCCGCCGCCGTCGAACAGCTCGAAGAATGGGGCCGACGCGCCGATGTTCCGGTGATAAAGAAACCGCAGAACACCGATCCGGCCGCTGTGGCATACGACACACTGTCGTCGGCTGTGGCAAACGACACCGATGTAGTGATTATCGACACCGCAGGCCGCCTGCACAACAAAAAGGCCCTGATGGACGAGCTTACAAAAATCAAACGCTCCATGAGCAAAGTAGTGCCCGATGCCCCGAACGAAGTTCTGCTTGTTCTTGACGGCTCCACCGGACAAAACGCCTTCGAGCAGGCACGTCAGTTCTCTGCCGCCACACAGGTTACCGACCTGGCCATAACCAAACTCGACGGCACCGCACGCGGAGGTGTGGTGATAGGCATATCCGACCAGTTCAAGCTCCCCGTAAAATACATCGGCCTCGGCGAAGGCATCACCGACCTGCAGGTATTCGACAAACGCGCGTTCGTAGAAACCCTTTTCAGAAAAAAAGAACAATAACAACAGAGTATGCCCCGTAAAAACGGAATCAACGTCATAACAATGGGTTGCTCCAAAAATCTCGTCGATTCGGAGCGCCTGCTGAAAATGCTGCGCGACAGCGGATTCGAGGCCATACACGATGCCCCGCTTGACGAATGCAACGGATATGCAGCCGTGATAAACACCTGCGGTTTTATAGGCGATGCAAAGGAAGAATCAATCAACATGATTCTTGAGGCTGTGAAGGCACGCGATGCCGGACTGCTGTCGAAAGTATATGTAATGGGATGCCTTTCGGAACGCTACCGCGCAGAACTTGAAAAAGAGATGCCGGAAGTCGACGGCTGGTACGGCAAATTCGACTGGCAGGCCATAGTGCGCGACCTCAGCCGGAACTTCCCGGCCACCGCGCCCTGGGACCGAATTATAACCACACCCCGCCACCACGCATACCTGAAGATTGCCGAAGGATGCAACCGGTTCTGCGCTTTCTGCGCAATTCCCCTCATTACCGGACGCTACAAATCGCGCCCCGAAGACGAGATTCTGCAGGAAGTGCGCGAACTCACCGGCAGAGGCGTAAAGGAATTCAACGTAATCGCACAAGACCTTTCGGCCTACGGCAGCGACCTGCCCGGCGGAGGTCTGAGGCTGGCAGGACTAATCGACAGCATGGCGCAGATTCCGGGTGTGGAATGGATACGCCTGCACTATGCCTACCCGACCCAGTTCCCGTACGACATACTTCCGGTAATGGCCCGGCACCGCAACATCTGCAAGTATCTCGACATAGCCCTGCAGCACTGTGCCGACCCTGTGCTGGCCAATATGCGCCGACACATAACCTGTGCCGAAACAGAGGAACTGCTCGACAGAATAAGGCGTGAAGTGCCCGGCATACACATCCGCACCACCCTGATGGTGGGTTTTCCCGGAGAAGGCGAAGACGAATTCAGGCAACTGGTTGATTTTGTACGCACGCAAAAATTCGAGCGCATGGGTGCATTCGCCTACTGCGAGGAAGACGACACCTATGCGGCCCGAAATTTCGCCGACGACATACCTCAGGACGTAAAACAGCAACGTCTCGACTGCCTGATGAAAATCCAGGAAGAAATTTCAATGGAAATCCAGCAGAGCAAGGTAGGCACCATACAGCGCGTGATTATCGACAGCGAAAATGAAGACTTCTATATCGCACGAACCCAGTTCGACTCTCCTGAAGTAGACCCGGAAGTCCTTGTCGAGAAAACCGCAACACTGAAAACCGGCGAGTTCTACGATGTGGAAATCACCGAAGCCATGCCCTTTGAACTTATAGCCCGGCCATGCCTGTAGAACAGGAATTCACCAACGAACTGACCCGGCTGCTTCAGTCGGGTTCTGCTTTTTTTGTATACTGTCTGCCTGATGGAACACCCCGTATGGCCGACCCCGCCGATGTTCGTTTCACTCCGTGGCCCGGATGCGAAGGAACAATGGAGATATGCACCGAGTCGACACAGCGCGATGAATACCGCCGCGCCCTTGCCGTACTTATAGAGCGTCTGCACAAACGTGGAGGCAAGACTGTTATGTCGCGCACAATCTGCGGAAAACACAACTGCGACATGATACAGCTGGCTTTCGACTTTTTCGATGCTTATCCTCACTCATACCGCACCTTGTTCTACACCCCTCTGACAGGAGCATGGATGGGTGCCTCGCCCGAGTTACTGTACAAAATAGACAATGGCCGCCTATACACAATGGCGCTGGCCGGAACACGCGAGCTCTCGAAAAGTCCGTGGGACGAAAAAAACACAGAGGAACACCTGATGGTAGCCGACTTTATCGAGGAAACCATAGCCGCCCAGACCCCGACTTACTGCCGCTCGCCCCTGGGCACACTGCGCTACGGTTCAATCGAGCATCTGCTTACAGAGTTCACCGCCGATGCCTCGCAACTTGATGTAGAGCGACTGAAAAACGCCCTGCACCCTACCCCTGCCGTAGGCGGTTATCCGCGTTGCGAGGCCTTGGCCGACATAGCCGGAATCGAGCGGCACAGCCGCAATCTCTATTCCGGACTTATAGAGTTTGAAGACACCATCGGCGCCCAGCGCCTTTGCATAGTGAATCTGCGCTGCATGCAGTTCGATGCCGAACGTTACTGCATATATGCGGGCGGCGGCATCACAGCCCAGTCGGACCCCGACACTGAATGGGCCGAGACCGAAGCCAAATCGGCCTGGCTCAGAGAGCATATTATGTAAAAACCGCAACGAAGTGTGGATTATCCACATGCCGTTGCGGTTTTAAATGAGCGGTAGACGGGGGTCGAACCCGCGACTTCGGGCTTGGGAAGCCCGCGCTCTGCCAACTGAGCTACTACCGCGTTTTTCGAGCGCAAAGTTAGCAAAAGTAGTGTAGATTCGCAAAAAAATTCGTAAATTTGCGCTTTAAACACGACACTCGAATGAAACATATACGCAATTTCTGCATCATAGCCCATATCGACCACGGAAAATCCACCCTTGCCGACCGACTGCTGGAGTACACCGGCACAATAGCGTCGAAAGACATGGAAGCCCAGGTACTCGACGACATGGACCTCGAACGCGAGCGCGGCATCACCATCAAAAGCCACGCCATACAGATGGAGCACGAAATCGATGGAGTCAATTACGTACTGAACCTAATCGACACCCCCGGACACGTTGACTTCTCATATGAAGTCTCACGCTCGATAGCCGCCTGCGAAGGCGCATTGCTTATAGTGGATGCCTCGCAGGGCATACAGGCCCAGACTATATCCAACCTTTATATGGCTATCGACAACGACCTTGAAATCATTCCGGTTGTCAATAAAGTGGACCTCGACTCGGCCAACCCCGATGAAGTGGAAGACCAGATTATAGAACTGCTTGGCTGCAAGCGCGAGGAAATTATCCGGGCCAGCGGCAAAACCGGAACAGGCATTCCAGAAATTCTACGTGCCATAGTGGAGCGCGTACCTGCCCCCAAGGGCGACCCGGAGGCTCCGCTCCAGGCCCTGATTTTCGACTCGGTGTTCAATCCGTTCCGGGGCATCATAGCCTATTTCAAAATAGAGAACGGCAGCATAAGCAAAGACGACTTTGTTAAATTCGTTTCCACCGGGAAAGAATATCACGCCGATGAAATAGGCGTGCTAAAGCTCGATATGTCGCCGCGACAGACACTGTCGGCAGGAAATGTAGGCTACATAATCTCGGGCATAAAAACCTCGCGGGAAGTACGGGTGGGCGACACCATAACACACGTCGGACGTCCGTGCGAACATGCCATAGAAGGCTTTGAGGAAGTAAAACCGATGGTGTTCGCCGGCGTTTATCCAATTGAAACCGAAGATTTCGAAAATCTGCGCAGTTCACTTGAAAAACTGCAGCTCAACGATGCATCTCTGACCTTCACGCCCGAATCCTCAGCCGCTCTCGGATTCGGTTTCCGCTGCGGTTTCCTCGGCCTGCTGCACATGGAAATAATACAGGAGCGTCTGGGACGCGAATTCGACATGGATGTGATAACAACCGTGCCGAACGTAAGCTATCGCGTCTATGACAAAAAAGGCAACATGACCGAAGTACATAATCCTTCGGGCCTGCCGGAACCCACTCTGATCGACCACATAGAGGAACCTTATATCCGCGCTACCGTAATCACCACCGCCGAATTTATCGGCCCGATAATGACGCTGTGTCTCGGCAAGCGCGGCGAACTCGTAAAACAGGAATACATCTCCGGCAACCGCATGGAAATAACCTTCGACATGCCGCTGGGTGAAATAGTGATAGACTTCTACGACAAACTCAAAAGCATATCCAAAGGATACGCGTCGTTCGACTACCACATACACGACTTCCGCGAGTCGCGTCTGGTAAAACTCGACATTCTGCTCAACGGTGAAAGTGTGGACGCGCTGTCGACACTTACCCATGCCGACAACGCTGTAAGCTTCGGACGACGGATGTGTGAAAAACTCAAGGAACTCATTCCCCGCCAGCAGTTCGACATAGCCATACAGGCCGCCATCGGAGCCAAAATCATTGCACGCGAAACAATCAAAGCCGTGCGCAAGGACGTTACCGCAAAGTGCTACGGCGGCGACATATCGCGTAAGCGCAAACTGCTTGAAAAACAGAAAAAAGGTAAAAAACGCATGAAGCAGATCGGCTCTGTTGAAGTTCCGCAGAAAGCGTTCCTGGCTGTACTAAAACTCGACTGACAAAATGAAATTTCTGGCTATCATACCGGCCCGATATGCCTCGACCCGCTTTCCGGGCAAACCGCTCGCCACTCTTGGCGGAAAACCGGTGATACAACATGTATGGGAACGGGTATCATCGGTTATGCCCGATGCAGTAGTGGCCACCGACGACGACCGCATTTTCAAAGCCGTGGAAGCCTTTGGCGGAAAGGCGGCAATGACATCGCCCACACACCGCAGCGGAACAGACCGCTGCGCCGAAGTGGCGGCCAAATCCGATGCCGATGTAATCATAAACATACAGGGCGACGAGCCATTCATCGACCCCGCCCAGCTCACCGCCGTGACTCAATGCTTCAACGACCCGGCCACAGAAATAGCTACCCTGGCCCGCCCGTTCGATCCTGCGGCCGGATTCGAGGCCCTGTTCGACCCTAATCTGGTAAAGCTCGTTATTGACAACAACGACTTTGCCATGTATTTTTCGCGCTCGGTCATACCCTATGTAAGAGGCGTGGAATGGCAAAAATGGCTTGAGACCACACAGTACTACACACATATCGGACTTTACGCATACAGGCGCGATGTCCTGAGCCGCCTGTCGGCTTTGCCGCAATCGCAACTCGAAACCGCCGAATCTCTCGAACAACTGCGCTGGCTCCAGAACGGCTTCAGAATAAAAGTGGCGAAAAGCAACAGCGTGTCTGTAGGAATCGACACCCCCGAAGATCTGGCCGCAGCCGAAAATTTTCTGAAATCATGAACCATACCGAACAACCCGACCGCAGTCGCGCTCCCGAAACCGGCGAATTCCAGCCAAGACAGCTTCCGCAGCCCGAAGAACGCTTTCTGCCAAACGGAATCCGGCGTCTGGCACTGCACCGACCGGACTACGGATTCCTGCGTCTTGACATCGTGTGTCCGGGCGGCTCCATGGAGTATCCGCCATCAGTAGCCACGGCATTCGGACGCATGCTGAAAGAAGGCAGCAAAAATTTCAACGGAACTGAAATAGCCGAACTGCTCGATTTCAATGGTGCATCAGTAGTCGCCGCGCCGTCGAACCACCACACAGTGGTTTCGCTCACCGCCTTGCGACGCAACATAAGCAAAGTCCTTCCGGTGTTCTTCGACCTGCTCCAGAACCCGCTGTTCCCCGAGAAGGAACTTCAGACCCTGAAACGGCAGATGATAACCGAGCTGCAATGCAACCGCGAGACCCCGTCGTTTCATGCGCGTGAGGAAATCCGACGACTCGTCTCAGGACCCGGGCACCGCTTCGCCCGGCAGGAAAGCGAAGAAGGAATACGCCTCATCAGCACCGACACACTTGAGCGCTGTCACCGCATGAGCATCGCCCCGGCGCGTATGTCGGCCCATGCCGCTGGATTCGCCGACAAAGAGCTGCTCGCCGAAATCGACCTGTATCTGCAGAGAATCGAAAACCTTGCCGACACACCGGTTCAGGAGCACATGCACTTCAAGCCGGAAGCAGCCGGAATATACAAAGTACAGGTGAACGACTCGCTGCAACACGCCGTGGCAGCAGCCGTGCCGATGCCCGAACTGAAACCATCGGACAAAGACTACTGGCCGCTGAGATTCGCCATCCACGCCCTTGGAGGGTATTTCGGGTCGCGTCTGATGCAGAACATACGCGAAGACAAAGGCTATACCTACGGAATATACGCGCAATACAACTCACTGTTGCCTGAAGGCTCGTTCGCATCCATAAGCTGCGAATGCGACCCGGCCTATACCGATGGCGTTTTATCGGAAATCAAGGCCGAACTTGTAAAATTCGCCGAAACCCCGATGAACGATGACGAGCACCGCAGACTGAGACTGAGTCTGGCATCGGGTCTCGCCGGAATATGCGATACCCCGGCGAAAGTCCAGGCGCAATACATCTCGCAACAGATCAACGGCCAGGGCGAAAACTTCTACGACCTGTACTGGAAGGCCCTCTATGAGGTTACACCGGCGCAAATGTCAGAAGCCGCCGCCCGCTTCCTGAATCCAGAAGAATTACGCGTAGCCATAGCCGGCGATTTTCGCAAATAATGCCCCGTTTACACTTTTTAATTAAAAAATTGTTGGGTAGGCGCTAAGTTTTTCCGAACTTTGCATTATAGAATATATAAATTCCAAAAGGACAATTCTAAACACAAACTCTTCATACATATCTATCAAATGAAAAAAAGCGCGTTGCAAAAAGCCCGTGCAGCTTATCAGCCCAAGTTGCCTATCGTGCTGACCGGAGCCGTAAAGGCCGTTACCGGCAACCCCACAGAATCTGTAGCCGACCAGGAAGAAATCAAAAAACTCTTTCCTAACACCTATGGTCTGCCGGAACTGAAATTCGAGAAAAACACCACTCCGTCGGCCAACAAGCCAATGAATGTAGGCGTGATTCTTTCAGGCGGACAGGCTCCCGGCGGACACAATGTGATATGCGGTCTGTTCGACGGCATCAAAAAAATCCACCGCGACAGCCGCCTGTTCGGCTTCCTCATGGGCCCCGGCGGTTTCGTAGACCACAAA
>JAIDBM010000054.1 GCA_029056365.1 Muribaculaceae bacterium
CGCCAGCGGCAATTAAAGATGTGCGACATTACGACTCATGGCGACACCGCAATGGGGGTCTCGCCGCAGTCGATGCTGATGGGGTTGGTCCATTCGTCTTCGTAGATATATTCCACGAAATTCCTGATGCGGTTGCGCGACAGAGTGGCGTTGATCTGCCAGTCGAACCAGTCGGCGGGTCTTAGCGCTCCTTGAAGTTCTATGCCCATGCGGTATGAGTCGGGTACGTTTACGCTCAACGGGTTGCCGGTGTCGGACAGCTGGCCGGTGACAACAAGCTGGTCTTTATAGTCCATGTAGTACAGATTGGCCGACAGACTGAACAGCCTGCAGTCGTAGCTGTAACCGAGTTCATAGTCGAAGAGGCGTTCGGCCACGGGGTAATGCTGCGGGTCGGCATCGGTGAAGTTGTCGCGAACGGGTTCTTTGTGGGCCACACTCCACGAGGCGAAGGCCCTGTGCGCCCCGTTCAGGTAGGTTAAACCCAGTTTGGGATTGAAGAAGTTATAGTCGCGGTGGATGTCCAGAGCCGCCATGGTTCCGGTGTTCCAGTCGAAATTGTCGCTTACACCTCCGATAGTGTAGTGGATATGGCGGTATTGCATGTCGGCGTATGCCGCTATGCCGTTCCAGATCGACACATCCGCCCTGCCGAACACATTGAAGTCGAATTTGTGTCCGTTGTTATTATAGTATTCCTGCAGCGGGTCGATGGCTCCGATGTAGTTGCGCACCCATTTCACTTTGCCGAAGTGGCGGCCTACAAACCAGTTGGCGGCAGTGCCGAAAGTGGCATCGATTCGTCCGCGCCGGTAGTTCAGGTTCAGCATGGCGCCTCCGAAATCGTTGTCGTTGAATTTAAGACGTATGAGGTCGCTCTTTTTTATAGTCTGTCCGTCGGCGTTGGTAAAGTTGTCAAGTCCGTATTCCTCAAGGGTGCGGTCGGTTTTGTATTGGTCGTAGTATCCGTCGCCTTTGGTGTAGTGCAACGCGGCGTTCAGACGCAGATACTGCCCCAGCCCCTGGTTGAGCAGAAGCTGTATATGGTGCTGGGTGAAATTGTCGCACTGGTCGGAATAATATGCGGTCGAGCCATCCGATGCTGTGTACTCTCCGCACGGATTATATCGTCGGCCGAATTTTTCCATCTGTTTCTTGCTGGCGTAGTCCCATGCCATGTATGTCTTTTCATGTCCGCCGAATGCCAGAAGTCTCAGCAGGGTGTTGTCGGCCCGGTATGCCAGCTGGCCCTGGTAGCTCCAGAGGCGGGAGAATGCGCGGTCGATATAACCGTCGCTGCCTATATGGCTGAAACGGGCGTCCACGCTCCAGTGGTCGCCGAACAGTCCGGAGCCAACTTTTACAGTCTCGCGGTTGGAGTTGAACGAGCCGTACGATACATCTACCCCGGCGTAACGTTCGAGCGATGGTGCGTCGGTGAGCATGTTTATACTTGCCCCGAAGGCTCCGGCACCGTTTGTCGAGGTTCCGGCCCCGCGCTGTATCTGCACGTCGCGCAGACTTGAGGCCAGGTCGGGCATGTTCACCCAGTATACACGATGGCTTTCTGAATCATTGATGGGCACGCCGTTGGCAGTTACGTTGATGCGCGAGGCATCGGTGCCACGCACACGTATGCCGCTGTAGCCTATGCCGTTGCCGGCGTCTCCGGTAACGACTATCGATGGCGATGAGTTGATGATGAAAGGCAGGTCGCGCCCGGTGTTGGCTGCCTTGATTTCTTCGGCCGAAATGTTGGTAAATGCCACAGGAGTGGTGCGTACGGCGCGATTGGCGCTTACTTCGATGTCGTGCAGACAGATGGCGGAAGAGTCGGCTTCGGTTTCGACTTCCGAGGCATATGCGTTCTGGCATATGCACATTGCGGCTGCAATCATGGTTGCGCCGCATGATACTGGTTTTCTCATAAATAAATTTTCACTACGCCGGTGCTAACCGGATCAGGTTCGAAGGGTATGTTCTCAGCTCCGCCCTTTGGCG
>JAIDBM010000055.1 GCA_029056365.1 Muribaculaceae bacterium
TTCGTACATACTCTACTTCTAAAATATGCTCAACCAGACCCTGCAAGGCGATATAACCCTTGTATGCATAACCAACTCCATTGGCGCCAAAGTAGTGCTGTCGAGCCTCGGAGCAGGCATCAACAGCATTATCGTTCCCGATTCCAACGGCTCGATGGCCGATGTTGTGATCGGATACGCCAATCCGGCCGACTATCTCGCCGACGGACCCTGCGCCGGAAAAATTCCCGGACGATACGCCAACCGCATCGCCCGTGGACATTTCAGCATCGACGGCCATGAATACTCCCTGGCCATAAACAACGGACCCAACGCACTGCACGGCGGCCCCACAGGCTTCCAGAACCGCATATGGCAGGTAAAGGATGTTTTCGACAACTCCGTCACTTTCCATTACCGCTCGGCCGACGGCGAGGAAGGATACCCGGGCACTCTTGATGTTTTCGCCCGATACATCTGGTCGGACGACTGCCGGCTCACTCTTGAGATGTGGGCCTCGGTAGAAGGCAGACCAACTGTGATAAACCTTACAAACCACGCTTATTTCAACCTTGGAGGCCATCAGAAACCATCGGTCCTCGACCACACTCTTATGCTTAACGCCTCGCAGTGGCTTCCTACCGACGACACGCTTATTCCTCTGCCTTCGGCCCCGGCCGATGTCGCCGGAACTCCCATGGACTTCACCGAAGCCAAAAGCCTCGGACGCGATATCAAGGCGGATTTTCCGGCACTGAAATATGGCAAAGGATACGACAATTGCTGGCTCATTGACCGCAACGACAACAATGCCGACAAACATACTGTTGCCGCCGTGCTTTCCGACCCGGACAGCGGACGAACCCTCACCGTAAGCACCGACCAGCCTGCCGTACAGATCTATACCGGCAACTGGCTCGAAGGATGTCCGACAGGCAAAGACGGAGTAACCTATCACGACTATTGCGCCGTGGCGATTGAATGCCAGAACTGTCCGGACGCCCCGAACCGCCCGGATTTCCCATCCCCGCTCCTAAAACCGGGCGACACTTACCGACGGACCATAGAATTCCACTTCGGAAACAAATAATCCTGCAGCTGTAAAGCCTCATAACTACACTATCGGACCAGAGCCTGCTGAAGAATTGTTATTGTTCTTGTATCCAGACAATTACAACAACTCAAAACTTCAACAGACTCTGGTTCCATGCTTTCATGACAGAATGCACCCAATAAATTTGAGTTCCTTTTAAATATTTTTTTTGCCATACCAAAGATAATTGCTAACTTTGAGGTTCCAAACTATTCAATCATCTGCCCATGAAAAGAATTCTGATCGCGGCAATTGCCGTGCTTTTGCTATCTTTCGGCATGAGTGCCCAGAAAAAAGGCTCCCAGATGGCCGGTATAGCGTTCTATAACCTCGAGAACCTTTTCGACACCATTCCCAACAACCCCGAAAACCGCGATGAGGAATTCACTCCCGGCGGACAGCGCCAGTGGGACGGACGTAAATACTGGAGTAAAATCCACAACCTCGCCTACGCTATTTCGCAGTTCACCACTCCCACAACCCCGAACGGTCCGGCTATAATCGGTGTTTCCGAAATCGAAAACATAAGCGTGCTTCAGGACCTTGTGGCCCAGCCCGAACTTGCCAAATGGAATCTTCAGATCTGCCACCACGACTCGCCCGATGCCCGTGGCGTGGATGTGGGCATGCTCTATAATCCCCGCTATTTCAGAGTGGAGAACGTAACCAACCACACTGTCACCGCAGTACCCTTCCGCACCCGCGACCAGATGTGTGTGGTAGGCTCGCTGCTGGGCCAGCGCATAGCCGTGATTGTGAACCACTGGCCGTCGCGCCTGGGCGGACAGACAAAGTCGGAACCTAACCGTATGGCGGCCGCAGCTCTCTCGAAAAGCATTGCCGACTCGCTGTGGCAGCGCGACCCCAATATAGGTGTGATAATAATGGGCGACCTCAACGACGACCCCATGGACCGCAGCTGCGCCGAAGTGCTCGGAGCCGCAAAATATGCCAAAGGCGTGGGCGAACACGGATTCTTCAACCCGTTCTGGAAGAAGCTCGACGATGGCATCGGCACACTCGCCTACCGTGGCGGCTGGAATCTCTTCGACCAGATAATCATCTCGGGCAACCTCGTGGACACTCCGGAAGACCGCTGGCACTTCTATCGCGCCGATGTGCTCAACAAAGAGTTCCTCAAGGACACCGAGGGCAACCGTCAGGGTTATCCCAAACGCACTTATTCGGCCGGCATGTTCCTCAACGGATACTCCGACCACTTCCCCACCGAAATTCTCCTCGTTCGAAAAGTCGAACGCAAGAAATAATATCGGCACGGCATAAAACAACACTCCAATATATTCACTCTATAATAATTTTTCTCATGAAAAAACTACTACTTTCAATGGCTGTGCTGCTTGGAGCATTCACCATGTCGGCCGAGCCCGTGACGGTGGATTTCTCTACTGCAGAAAACCTGCCCACTGCAGAATCAGAAAATCCCACCACCGCTACCCTCAATGGCGTTGACTTCACCTTTGTAAACTGCAAGAAAGGCACGTATCAGCAGGCTTCCTATATTCAGATTTCCGGCAAGAACTATGAAGGAAAGGCCTACATGGAGTTCACAACCGACTTCGCAGTTGAAAAAATTACAATGCATACCGGAAAAAACGCGTCGGTTTCTGTTAAAGTACAGCTCTATGCCAACGATGCGGCAATAGGCGACGCTATTCTGCTCAATGGAAAAGACACCGATTTCACAATTGCCGTTCCCGCAGCCAGCCAGGCCGCAGGCACCAAATACAAAATCGCCACTGCTAACAAATACAACGCGCAGTTTATATCATTGACTTTCAACGGTAACGGCCAGGTAGTTGAACCGCCGGTTGTTGAAACCAAGAAGGCCGCCAACATCGGCGCATTCCTCAGCGCTGCCGATGCCGCCAACCCCACCGAAATCACATCTGCGGTAACAGCCGTATATCAGAACGGCCGCTACCTGTATGTGACCGATGCCACCGGCAACCTCCTCGTTTACGGCGACCTCGACACCAAGTACAACAACGGCGACCTCATCCCCGCAGGCATCACCGGCAAGTACCAGAACTTCTCTGAAGGTCTGTTCCAGATGTCCAACCCCGACAAGGCCACCTTCAAGGCCGGCACCGCAGGCACCGCCGTACAGCCGCAGGAAATCACAGTGGAAGAAGTGGCCACCGACCTGGTGAACACCTACATTGTACTGAAGAATGTAAACATCACCAAGGCTGAAGCCAACAACACCTACACTATCTCGGACGAAACAGGCGAAATCGCCCTCTACAACACATTCTACAACGCCCAGTACTACGATGTAGTGGAAGTGCTCGAAGGCGAAAACCTCAACGTGGAAGGCTTTATCGGCGTTCACAGCGGCGTGGCTCAGATCACTCCCATACGTGTATGGAACGCAAGCGGTCTCGAAGCCGTGGCCACCCCCACTTTCAATCCCGCCAGCGGCACTGTTGAGGAAGGTACCGAAGTTATCATCAGCTGTGCTACCGAAGGCGCAAGCATCTACTACACCCTCGACAACAGCACTCCCTCCGCCGAGTCGACTCTCTATACCGCTCCTCTCGTAATCACCGAAGCCACCAGCATCCGTGCCATCGCCATCAAGGAAGGCATGGCCAACAGCGCCGTGGCAAACGCTTCTTACGTGGTTGAGAAGCCCTTCGTTATCGTAGGCGACGCACAGTTCAACTTCGAAAAACCCGAAACCCTCAGCCCCGCCCAGACTGCTCCTGATTCGGCCACACCATCAGGCGCAACCATCGATGAAATTGCCTTCACCAACAACGGCGTTACTGTGGAATTCGCCAAGGGCAGCTCCCCCACTCGTCTCTACTACGGTTACAACACCGGTGTGGAAGCACGTCTCTACAAAACCGGTACTGTCACCATCACCGCTCCCGAAGGCAATCCCATCACCAAGATTGAATTCTATGGCGCCGGCATCGGCAATCTCTCTGTCGATAACATTGCCGTAGCCGACAACGTATGGACTTCCGCCGAAGGCGCTGCCAAGGTTGTGGCTACTGCAGTAGCAAATCAGGAAACAGAGAATGGCCGTGTTGACTTCAAGGGCATCGGCGTGACTCTGCAGAAGTCGGGCGTTGTAAATGTTGAATTCAACACCGAAGCACCCGTAGAATACTACAACCTCCAGGGTGTACGCGTTGAGAATCCCGCCAACGGTCTCTACATCCGTCGTCAGGGCAACAGCGTAAGCAAAGTAGTTCTCTGATAAGTTTTTCTCCATAATAATCAACGCGCCCGGAGCGGATGCTCCGGGCGCGTTTTTTCATACGAGGTTGAACAATCGGGCGCCGGATTTGTTTAGGTTTGTGAATGGATACTAACCCAACAAACCCAATATACAATGAAATACCTTACTGAAGACAAACTCGTGGTTGTCGGCGCAGCCGGCATGATTGGCTCGAACATGGCCCAGACAGCCATAATGATGGGACTTACTCCAAATATCTGTCTCTACGACCCCTATGCTCCCGGACTTGAGGGTGTGGCCGAAGAACTGCTGCAATGCGGTTTCGAAGGCCTGAACCTTACTTTCACCTCCGACATCAAGGAAGCCCTTACAGGCGCCAAATATATTGTAAACTCGGGCGGTGCCGCACGTAAGGCAGGCATGACCCGCGAAGACCTTCTCAAAGGCAATGCTGGCATAGCCGAGGAATTCGGCAAGAATGTAAAGCAGTACTGCCCCGATGTGAAACATATCGTGGTTGTATTCAATCCGGCCGATATCACCGGACTTATCACCCTGCTCTATTCCGGCCTGAAACCTTCGCAGGTTACCACTCTGGCAGCGCTCGACTCCACACGTCTGCGCAGCGAGCTGGCCAAATATTTCAACATAGCACCCGACGAGGTGGTGAACTGCCGCACATACGGCGGACACGGCGAACAGATGGCCGTATTCGCCTCGACGGCCAAGGTGGCAGGCACGCCTCTGCTTGAGATTATCGGCAGCGAGAAACTGCCTCTAAGCGACTGGGAAGGCATACGCCAGCGTGTTGTTCAGGGCGGCAAACATATCATCGACCTCCGCGGACGCAGCTCGTTCCAGAGTTCGGCCTATCTGTCGGTTGAGATGATTCGCGCCGCCATGGGCGGAGAGGCTTTCCGCTGGCCTGCCGGCGCATATGTGAACAACGGCGAGTACAGCCACATAATGATGGCCGCCGAAACCACTATCACCGACAACGGTGTAAAGGCCGCGATTGTGGAAGGCACCGCCGAAGAGCACGCCGAACTTCAGAAGAGTTACAAGCACCTCTGCGCCCTCCGCGACGAAGTAATCGCCATGGGTGTGATGCCTCCCATAAGCGAATGGAACAAGATTAACCCTAACCTCTGATAATATGCAAAAAAGCGGGCCGCCCGATGTGGACGGCCCGCTTTTTTTATGTATGCACCGGAATTATTCCGAGCACTTGGCGTTGATGAATTCGCGGTTGAGACGTGCGATGTTGCTCAACGGAATGTTCTTGGGACATTCGGCGGCACATGCACCGGTGTTGGTACAGTTGCCGAAGCCGAGTTCGTCCATCTTGGCCACCATGGCACGGGCACGACGCTTACGCTCTACCTGACCCTGGGGCAGCAGCGCGAACTGGCTCACCTTGGCCGAAACGAAAAGCATGGCCGAACCGTTCTTGCAGGCAGCCACACAGGCACCGCAACCGATGCAGGTGGCGGAGTCCATGGCCACGTCGGCGATTTCCTTGCTGATGGGGGTATCGTTCGCATCGGGAGCGCCGCCGCAGTTGAACGACACATAGCCGCCGGCCTGCTGGATCTGGTCGAACGCGTTACGGTTCACGGTAAGGTCGCGGATCACAGGGAATGCGGCCGAACGCCAGGGTTCGATAGTGATGGTATCGCCATCGTTGAACTTACGCATGTGGAGCTGGCATGTGGTAATGCCCTGCACCGGACCGTGGGGATGTCCGTTGATATAAAGCGAGCACATGCCGCAGATGCCTTCGCGGCAGTCGCTGTCGAACACCACCGGCTCCTCGTTGCGCTCTACCAGCTGCTGGTTGAGCATATCGAGCATTTCAAGGAAGCTTGAGCCGGTCGACACATTGTCGAGATGATATTTGACGAACTGGCCTTTCTCTTTTGGACCACGTTGACGCCAAATCTTAAGATTTACACTTATAGTATGTTCCATTTTTTGTCTGAGTGTTACGTGGTTTAGGACTTGTAGTTACGGGTCTGTACCTGGATAGCCTCATAGTTGAGGGGTTCCTTTACAAGGATAGGCTTTTCGGTGTCGCCGGTGTATTTCCAGCAGCTCACATACATGTAGTCCTTGTCGTTACGGGCAGCCTCGCCGTCGGCAGTCTGATACTCTTCGCGGAAGTGGGCGCCGCACGATTCGTTGCGGTTCAGGGCATCGATAGCCATCATTCTGGCGATAACCAGGAAGTCCTCGAGACGGAGTGCCTTTTCAAGCTCGGTGTTGAGGTCGTCGGCGTTGCCAACCACACGGAGGTCGCTGTAGAATTCCTTGCGTACTTCCTCGATTTCCTCGGTGGCCTTTACAAGGCTCTGCAGTGTGCGGCCCATGCCCACGAGGTTCCACATCACATGACCCAGACGCTTGTGGATTTCATCGGGGCTCTTGGTGCCCTTGATGTTCATGAGTTTCTGGATACGTTCGCGCACTGCCTTTTCGGCCTTGTCGAACTCGGGATGGTCGGTGGTGAAGTGAGGCACCTTGATCTGGTCGCTCAGATAGTTCTGCATGGTGTAAGGCAGAACGAAGTAGCCGTCGGCCAGACCCTGCATCAGGGCCGATGCGCCGAGACGGTTGGCACCGTGGTCCGAGAAGTTGCACTCGCCGATGGCGAACAGACCCTTGATTGAAGTCTGCAGTTCGTAGTCAACCCATATACCGCCCATTGTGTAGTGACTTGCGGGGAAGATCATCATGGGGGTTTCGTAGGGGTTGTCGTCGGAAATCATCTGGTACATGTCGAAGAGGTTGCCGTAGCGGTCGCGTACCACATCCTCGCCCAGACGCTCGATGGCGTATTTGAAGTCGAGATAAACGGCGTTGCCAGTACCTACACCGTAACCGGCGTCGCAACGTTCCTTGGCTGCGCGGCTGGCGATGTCGCGCGGACACAGGTTACCGAATGCCGGATAGCGGCGTTCGAGGTAGAAGTCGCGGTCTTCGTCGGGAATGTCGGTGGGTTTGAGCTTGCCGGCGCGGATAGCCTCGGCGTCTTCTTTTTTCTTGGGCACCCAGATGCGTCCGTCGTTACGGAGCGATTCGCTCATAAGGGTGAGCTTCGACTGGTCTTCGCCGTGTACGGGAATACAGGTGGGGTGAATCTGAGTGAAGGCGAGGTTGGCCAGGTAGGCGCCTTTCTTGAAGGCCTGTACGGCGGCTGAGCCGTTGCAGCCCATGGCGTTTGTACTCAGGAAGAAGGCACGGCCGTATCCGCCGGTGGCAAGCACCACTGCGTGAGCGGCGTAACGTTCGATTTCACCGGTAACGAGGTTGCGCACGATGATACCGCGGGCGCGGCCGTCGATAATCACAACATCGAGCATCTCGCGACGGTTGAACGAACGCACCTGACCCTTGTTGATCTGGCGGTTGAGCGATGCGTAGGCACCGAGCAGCAGCTGCTGGCCGGTCTGGCCCTTTGCATAGAATGTACGGCTTACCTGTGCGCCGCCGAACGAACGGTTGGCCAGAAGGCCGCCGTATTCACGGGCGAAGGGCACACCCTGTGCCACGCACTGGTCGATGATGTTGTTCGACACTTCGGCCAGACGGTATACGTTGGCTTCGCGCGAACGGAAGTCACCGCCCTTTACGGTGTCGTAGAACAGACGGTAAACCGAGTCGCCGTCGTTCTGATAGTTCTTGGCTGCGTTGATACCGCCCTGTGCCGCGATGGAGTGTGCGCGGCGGGGGGAGTCCTGGATGCAGAAGTTATATACGTTGAAGCCCATTTCGCCAAGAGTCGAGGCGGCGGAAGCGCCGGCCAGACCGGTACCGACGACAATAATGTCGAGGTTACGCTTGTTGGCGGGGTTCACGAGTTTCTGGTGAGCCTTGTAGTTGGTCCATTTCTCAGCTACGGGACCTTCGGGGATCTTTGAATCGATGGTGTATTCGGGCAGCTTGCCGG
This sequence comes from Muribaculaceae bacterium, assembly GCA_029056365.1. GTDB lineage: Bacteria > Bacteroidota > Bacteroidia > Bacteroidales > Muribaculaceae > CAG-873. Next base: position 8,233 of record JAIDBM010000055.1, read on the forward strand.
TTTCGATGTCTGCAAAGTCCTTCATGATGGGGCTTGAGTCGATCATGCCCTCGAGTTTTTTCATATCTATCATGATGCCGGGAAATTATTTGGGTTGTTGAGTATTGCCGATCATATATCCGATCTGCATCGAGGTCTGCTGTACTGCCTGGAAGTTCTGTCCGGGAGCGATGGCGGGGAACTGCACCTTGCTGACAGAGTCGAGCAACTGGGCTTCCTTCACGAAAGCGGGGCCGTTTTCCTCTACATATTTCTGCTGGGTGGCACGCTGGGCCATGGGGTCTTTGCTTTCCTGCATGGCTTTGTAGAAGTCGCCCATGAACTGTTTGTTCATTTTCTCGGAATAGTTGTCCCAGTATTCGGCATACTGAGCCTGAAGAGCCTCGTCGGTTGTATAGTAGTTGTTACGGGCGTGTACGGTGAACACCACTGCCTGTGCGATGAACAGGAGAACTACAATCGAAGTCCACCAGCAACCGATTTTTTTCAGGCGGGGCATCCATACATTGTTGTTCCAGCCCACAGTGTGGAGCATCGACCAGAAGCCGTGGTTCATGTGGAACCAGAGGGCGATGAAGCCGATGATGTA
>JAIDBM010000056.1 GCA_029056365.1 Muribaculaceae bacterium
CGATAAAAGTGAACAGCGGGGAGAACTGGTTTGCGAAATATGGCAGAAAGTTCACGAAGTAGTCAACTATCGTGGCTTTAAGCGGAGCTTTTAGAAATGAGTCGAGTTTCTCGTTGACATCGAACATAACCACGATAGCCAGCAGTAGAGCTATCGCGAACACATAGGTGCCGAGAAACTTTCTGATTATATATCGGTCGAGAATCCTGAACATGTTTTGAGCCGGTTCTTATTTCTGATTGTTTCGGTGCCTGGCACAACACTCCCGCGCCTATAACCTGCGGCCGAGCTTCTGCACCATTTCCTCTTTCCAGGATTTGAAATCACCTGCGAATATGTGCCGGCGTGCTTCCCGTACAAGCCACAGGTAGAAGTGCAGGTTGTGTATCGATGCAATCTGCATTGCAAGCAGTTCCTGCGATATGAACAAATGCCGCAGATAGGCCCGCGAATATACCTGGTCGACCCAGCAGTCGCTGTCGGCCCAGATTGGAGAGAAATCATCGGCCCATTTGAGGTTGCGCAGGTTCATGGTGCCCTCCGGAGTGAAAAGCATTCCGTTGCGTCCGTTTCGCGTGGGCATCACGCAATCGAACATGTCTACTCCGCGGTCAATGCCCTCGAGGATGTTTATCGGGGTGCCGACACCCATCAGATAACGCGGACGGTCGGACGGAAGGATATCGTTCACAACCTCTATCATCTCATACATCACTTCGGCCGGTTCGCCCACGGCCAGGCCGCCTATGGCATTTCCGTCCGCACCGAGCGAAGCCACATGGCGAGCCGCCTCCCTGCGCAGTTCCGGATATGTACAACCCTGTACAATCGGGAAATAGGCCTGACGGTAGCCATACAGACCTTCGGTATCGTTATATCTTTTCCAGCCTCGGTCGAGCCATCGGCGGGTAAGGTCAAGGCTCTTGCGGGCATATTTGTAATCCGATGTTCCGGGAGGGCATTCATCGAGTGCCATCATTATGTCAGCACCGATTATACGCTCTATATCCACCACGTTTTCGGGTGTGAAAAGGTGTCTCGAGCCATCGATATGGCTGCGGAAATGGGCGCCTTCCTCGGTAAGCTTTCGGTTTGAGCTCAGCGAAAACACCTGGAAACCGCCGCTGTCGGTAAGAATCGGGCGGTCCCATCCGTTGAATTTGTGCAGGCCGCCGGCCTTTCTGAGAATCTCGGTTCCCGGACGAAGATAGAGATGGTATGTGTTGCCCAGAATAATCTGTGCGCCTATGTCGTGACGCAATTCCCGGGTATGCACGCCCTTGACGCTGCCAAGTGTTCCCACCGGCATGAATATGGGGGTCTCGATCTGTCCGTGATCGGTAGTGATGATACCGGCACGGGCAGCGCTGCCCGTGCCGGCGAAAGATTCGATTTTAAATTCCATTCAAAAAGTTTCGGATTAGAACATTTTGTCGGGATACTCTCCTGCGGCATGGAGAGCGGCGAGATTGGCCACGACACCGGGACGGTCTTCGGGATAAGTAACGCCGAACCAACGCGAATCGGTATCAAGCACCTTTACCGAAGCCTCGCCGCTGCGAATCAGGGCGTCGATAGCCGTAGGAATATAGAATTCGCTTTTGGGAACATTGATTTTTTCATTCAGGAACTTCACGAATTCACGCTTGCTGTAGTTGAAATAATCGGGTGTGAAACCCCAGAAGTTCATCGACTCCGGAGTGTTCGTTTCCAGAGTCAGCTGCTGGCCGTTTTCATAGTCAAACACTA
>JAIDBM010000057.1 GCA_029056365.1 Muribaculaceae bacterium
TTGATTGAGAAGTCAATACTGCATCTCAATACCGACGAACTGAAAGTGCGCACTCTCCGCTACATCAAGATTGAGGGCCAACAGCATGAGCAGGAGGTTACGGAGTTCGGCGATACAAAATCGACCTCACAGGAGTTGACAAACGTCAGCACCTCTTCGGTCAAGTACGACCTTATCGGTCAGGTGGCAAAAGGCGCGAACGTCACACGCCGCACCGCCGCCAAGATTCTCCAAGGTTTACGCCCGGCTAAGCTCGCTTTGTTCCGCAATAACCCGGAAGAATTTATACGCAAAGTCGTTCAGATTATCCGTGAACAGAAAGCCACGATGATTGTCGACCATATACATTACCATCTAACCGACGGCACTTACGACTCCGACATTTTCACTGCGGCAAGCAGAGCGGAATTTAACAAGGCATATCAGGCCACCAAACATGTTACCGACTACATCGTGCCTGACAGTATCGGCGAGCGTAACTTCGCTCACGACCTCGACGAGGCAAACGAAGTTGTTGTCTATGCCAAACTCCCACGCGCCTTCCAAATTCCTACTCCAGTCGGCAACTACGCTCCCGACTGGGCTATTGCCATGCAAAGGGGCAACATCAAACACATTTTCTTCATAGCGGAAACCAAAGGCTCGCTCCAATCAATGCAACTCAACGCTATCGAAAATGCAAAGATTGACTGTTGCACCCAACTGTTCAACGAAATATCAACCGACAATATGCGCTATCATAAGGTGACCTGCTACCAAGACCTTATCGATGCTATGACTTCTAACAAATGACATTGGACAAATAAATAGCACTATCTTTGCAGTGTTAAATCGTCCGGCGATTTGTCGGGCGATTTTCTTGCTTCTGCCCGTCACAGAATATGCACATCACTAACTGGATTCAAGCCATTACACTGCTAATCCACCCATAGTGTACAGGGTTTCGATCGGAATTGAGGCAGGCTAACCTCAACATAATCAATCTTATAAAGAGAAAAGCAGCTATACCCGGTGTACAGGGTAAAACTGCTTTTCATCAGTAGCGGAGAGGACGAGATTCGAACTCGTGGACAGGATTGCTCCCGTCGTCGGTTTAGCAAACCGGTGGTTTCAGCCACTCACCCACCTCTCCATGTGTCTCTCTTAAACGCGGTGGTTTTCGTTTTTGACAGTGCAAAGTTACGCGTTTTTTTTTTACTGTGCAAGTTTTTTATATCGTTTTTTTCAAGCCAGGTGCATTTTTTTGTTCATCTGTTCGTTTCTGTCAGATAATGAGACAGTTCGTTTTCACTACTTGTTGTGCGCCCCGCCTGCAGGCTGTCGGCCGTGAGTTTGGTCGGAGTCAGATGTCTTTGCACGTTGTAGTAAAAGTACGGCGCCGGCCATATGGCCGACGCCGTTATAAATCCACACCAAAGGATGCGATGAAACTCCGAAAAGACAGGATTTGAGTGCTCGCCGTCCTTTGTAATCCGCCTGGCTTAAAGCACCCTCTTGCGAGGGTCGGGGCCCGCCATCGGGCGGCTAAGCTTGTCTCGGTATTTCATGTAAAATTGACGAGTTTCCCAATCTACTTTGATGTGGGTATATCTTGCAGGCGACTCTTGTCGCCCCGGCTCTCTTGCCTTTGATTTTATAACGCAAATTTAATGCTTATGTTCGGATTTGCCAAATTTTTCAGCAAAAAATTTCATTCAAAAAATCTCACTCGCCATGTTCAACGAGAAAGCGCTCGGCCTGTATTGCGGCACGACATCCCATACCTGCCGCGCTTATGGCCTGCTGGAAAACAGGATCGGCAACGTCGCCTGCCGCAAACACTCCGGGTATGTTTGTTTCTGCACCCTGACCTTTCACCACAATATAGCCTTGCGGATCGAGTTCGAGTTTTCCTTCAAGGAATTTTGTGTTCGGGGTGTGTCCGATGGCAAGGAAGAATCCGTCGATGGCTATGTTGTACTCGTTTTCATTCTCAGTGCCCTTGTGTGTAACCACAGTGGCGCCTTCCACAACATCCTGGCCAAACAGGCCCACTGTATTTGTGTTGAAAAGCACTTCTATTTTTTCGTTTTCAAACACTCGCTTCTGCATCACTTTTGACGCTCTCAGATAATCCTTGCGTACTATCAGATACACTTTTTTCGCCAGTCCGGCCAGATACAGGGCTTCCTCGCAGGCTGTGTCACCGCCGCCCACAACCGCCACATTACGGTTGCGGTAGAAGAATCCGTCGCATGTGGCACAGGCCGATACTCCAAGTCCCTGATATTTCTTTTCATCGGGCAAACCGAGATAGCGGGCTGCCGCACCGGTGCATATTATCACTGTTTCGGCACGATATTCATCCGTTGCCGTGCGAACCGCGAACGGACGCTCCGAGAAGTCTACATCAGCTACTATTCCGTTCACTATGGCGGCTCCGAAGCGCAGGCACTGGTTTCGGAGATCTTCCATCATTTTCGGTCCGGTAACGCCTTCGTGGTAACCGGGAAAATTTTCCACCTCGGTAGTGGTTATAAGCTGGCCTCCCGGCTGAGGGCCTTCGATTATTATGGGTTGCATGTTGGCGCGTCCGGCATATATGCCGGCGGTGTATCCGGCCGGGCCGGCGCCAATGATAAGGCATTTTGTAGTATGGACTTGCATAATTTATTCAGGATTTGTATGTTATGATTGTTCTTGTTTATCTTAGGTCGATGATTTCAGCTTCGGGATATTTTCGGGGGTCGAATCGGAATGTGGCCGCAGGCAATGTCTTACCCATTGTAATGCTGCCTATGGTCACTACAGCCGAGGCACCGCTGCCGAATGTAACTGTTATTTTATGCGGCCAGCCGTTTTTTCCAAACATTATAACTGCCTTGGAAATATCCGAGACCGCTTTGTTTTTCGGTGTCAGCACCGCTGTATCGGCACCTCCGGAGGCTATATTGAATCGCGTCTGATAACCGCTGAGCAGCATAAAGGGGTTGGACTCCACCAGCTCGTCGGCATCGGGTACGCTTACATTTACCTCGCCGGATGTCACCGAATAAACCCACTGGGTTTTGCCGTCGTACCACATCGACAATTCGCCGGCAGTGAGAGCGAACGAACGTCCGGCCATCTGCATTGAGCCTCTCACCTGCCCGTTGTCGGTGCGCATGGTGAATGTGGCGCTCACCGATGCGGCTTTCGACAGTTTTTCGGCTGCACCGGCAAGCAACTCGCGCGGGGTGGCGGCCAAGGCGCCCCACACCGACATAACGAGCATGGCCATGTATAATATAATACGTTTCATGTTTCTATATCACTATAACGTTTTCAGGAGTTAAGTATCGCATCGAGTGTTATCGAATCAACCAATACGGCTCGCGGTTTCTGGCCCTGCGATGCTCCCACGATTCCTGCCGCTTCCATCTGGTCCATTATTTTTCCGGCCTTGTTGTAGCCTATGCTGAAACGGCGCTGCAACGATGATGTCGAAGCCGTGCTCTGGGTAACGATGAAGCGTGCGCAGTCGGCAAAGAGCGGATCGCGCTGATTGGGGTCGAGCACCGGCCCGTCGAAGCCGCCTTCGCCTTTTGGCTCAGGCAGCAGATACGGCTCGGGGTATCCAATCTGGTCGTCGACAAAGCGGGTAAGACGGTCCACTTCGTCGGAGTCGATAAACGCGCACTGCACTCGTTCGAGCTTGCCATTGTGCGAGAAGAGCATGTCGCCTCGGCCGATAAGCTGGTTCGCGCCCGGGCGGTCGAGAATGGTCTTTGAGTCCACCATCTGCTGTACACGGAAGGCGATACGGCCAAGGAAGTTGGCCTTGATCATACCGGTGATGACATCGGTCGACGGCCGCTGAGTGGCTATGATCATGTGCATGCCCACCGCACGCGCCTTCTGCGCAATACGCGCTATATGTGTGCTTACTTCTTTTCCGGCCGTCATGATAAGGTCGGCGAACTCGTCAACTATTATCACCACATAGGGAAGATAACGGTGTCCGTCGTCAGGGTTAAGCTGGCGGTTTACGAATTTGCGGTTGTATTCCTCGACCTTTACAGCGCCTGCATCGCGCAGCAGACGGTAGCGGTTGTCCATTTCCTCGCAAAGAGAGTTAAGAGTGGCCACGGCTTCCTGCGGGTCGGTCACCACGGGCGACTCGGCTCCCGGAATTTTGGCCAGATAGTGGTTCTGCAGCCGGCTGTAACGGCTGAATTCCACCATTTTGGGGTCGATAAGCACAAGTTTCAGCTCCGACGGATGCTTATAGTACAGCAACGATGCTATGATACAGTTAAGGCCTACCGACTTACCTTGTCCGGAACCACCGGCAACCAGCAGGTGCGGCATGTCGGCGAGATCGCGTATGAACACTTCGTTGTTTATCGTAGTGCCCATAGCCATGGGGAGTTTCATGGTGCATTCATGGAATTTACGGCTTCCGAGCACAGAGCGTATCGAAACAGTACGCGGCACCCTGTTGGGCACTTCAATGCCTACTGTTCCTTTTCCGGGTATAGGCGCAATGATTCGTATGCCAAGCGCAGCCAGACTCAGAGCTATGTCGTCTTCAAGGTTTTTTATCTGCGCGATACGAACGCCCTCGGCAGGCACTATTTCGTAGCGTGTCACGGTGGGTCCGACTGTAGCCTCGATTTTAGCTATGGCAATATTGTAGCTCTTGAGTGTATTTACAATCATTTCCTTGTTCTCGTCCTGCTCGTGTTCATCGACCACCGGTCCGCAGTCGCGCTCGTCGAGCAAATCAACTCCGGGCATGTTATAGCGCGAGAGTCCGGCACGCGGATCATAAGGAGAATCAATGCCGGTGTGCTCGCCGGGTGCCACACGTGTGTCGGCCTGCTCGATTCGCTCGGGTTCGGCTATGCTGAAATCAGGCTCCGAATCGGCTGAATCCGGCTCCGGCTCTGTTTCGGTGGCGGAATCGGTTTCGGAATCTATCGCAAAGCCTATGTCGGGCATATCGCTGAGGTTTCCGAACTCGCTATCGTCTGTATCTTCCTCCGACAAGTCGTCGGTGCCATGCGGATACCATTCAGTGCGCAGATTCGGCATTTCGGCATTGGTTTCGTAATTACTGCTGCTGTTTTCAGTCGATACGTTTTCAGCAGAATCGCTGGTCCGGGAGTCGCTGTAGGCAGGCTCCGGATTTCCGAATTCCGCTTTGTCGAAACTAACAGGCCGCGCATCGAGCTTCGTATCCGCATCGAGCACATCGGTTGAACCTACATCCTGAAGAGAACGCCGGCGGTCGCGTTCGATACGTTCGCGACGCATATCGCGTATTGCCGCAAGTTTTTCGTTCATGGCTTTTTTGGCCTTGAGCAAGGGGTTCAGATACACGCTTGCAAGCAGACCTACCATTATAAGCGATACCGCCACCGCACCGACCCAGGTACTGTAATCGAGCAGAATCTGATTCAGAAAATGTCCGTGCGCCCCACCCCAGTGTGTGTAGGAGTCGGAGCTGAATGTCAGCAGTCCTACTACGGTTGATATGGCTATGGCTGTGAAAAGGCAGCGGAAGGTAAGTGTCCAGAATCGGCACCGGGTCACCCCCACGAGCGAAAGACCGAGTATCGCCATCCATACCACCAGAACAAACGAGCCGAGGCCGAGACCGTCGGCCATGAGCCATTGCGACAATTTGGCTCCGAACGCACCGCCGATGTTTCCGACCTGCTCGCCGGACTCCACGATTTCGGTCATGGAAAGTCCGGTTGCCAGACTCTGGTCGGCACCGCCATGTGCAAGATGCGAAATCGTTACCACGGCCATGACTATAGCCAGCACAATGAGCACAACTCCGAGTCCCATGTGCGTGCGGCGGTCGAATATAAAATCGGAGATTCCGTAAGACTGCCTTGGTGTATTTTTTTTTGCTGATGTACGGTACCTCCGCGAGTCGGCAGTTTCAGCCGCTGTTCCGCGTCCCTGGTTTCCCCGGGGAGCACGGCGACCGGCATCGCCTGCCGCGTTTCGCGGTCGTTGCTGCTGGCGGGATTCGCCCGTCATACCAAATTCATCCATTCTGTCAATTAAGGTGTGTGTGTTTAAAGTACAGCAAGTTTTTCAATATAATCCACCGGGTCGCTGGCTTTGAACACAGCGCTGCCGGCTACTACCGAATCGGCTCCAGCCTGAGCCACCGCCAGTCCGGTTTCAAGGTTTACGCCACCGTCGACCTGTATCAGAGCGTGGCTGCCGTTTTCATCAATCAGTTTCCGCAGACGGCGAATCTTGTCGTATGTGCGGGTAATGAATTTCTGTCCGCCGAATCCCGGATTCACACTCATAAGCAGAACCATATCGAGGTCGGCCACTATGTCGGTGAGGGTTTCTACGGGAGTGGCCGGATTCAATGTAACCGCAGCCTTCATGCCGGCGGCCTTTATTGCCTCGACCGTGCGGTGTAGGTGCACGCATGCTTCCTGATGTACATTCATTATGGCGGCACCGCAGTCGCGGACCTGGCTTATATAGTTCTGCGGATTCACAATCATCAGATGCACGTCAAGCGGCTTGGACGTCCGGCGTGCCACAGCCTCGATTACGGGGAATCCGAACGATATGTTCGGAACGAACACACCGTCCATCACATCGCAGTGTATCCAGCCGGCCTGGCTGCGGTTGATCATTTCTATATCCTGGTCAAGACGACCGAAGTCGGCCGACAGTATCGACGGGCTAACTATCATATTTTTGTTTTATTTCTTTTGGATTTCTTTATCAATTTCTTTTTTCCTGAATGCGTTATATATTATCACCGCAATGCATATCAACAGAATCAGCAGTCCGGCCAACGACAGGTAGCTGTTGTATTTTTCAATCTGCGGCAGCAGGTCTTCTACCG
>JAIDBM010000058.1 GCA_029056365.1 Muribaculaceae bacterium
ATGTATTGCCCTCGATTTCACCGCTCCAGCGCCATACTTCATGGCCGTTCTTGTATAAAATAAAAGTGGGGGTGCCTTCGATTTTCTGTTCTCCGGCCAGCTCAGTATTTTCATCAATATCAAGCTGATAGAAAGAAACTTCGCCCTGCAGCAGAGTCTTGATGTCTTCAATCACAGGTTCCATCTGCTGACAGTGTCCGCACCAGGTGGCATAAAATTCAACGAATACCAGCGATGCCGATCCGGTTAAATCTTCATAAGTCATAAGTATAGGAATTTAGAGTTATGCAATAATAACAATTCCTATACACGAAAGTTGGTTGAAGAGTTCTCAGCCCGATCCGAGCACAAGCAGAATCAGACTAAGCAGCAGAATACCAAGGTCGACCAGCTTTGGGCGAATGTTCTTTTCGTGCAACACAGTCATTCCATATACAAAGCTTACTATCACGCTTCCGCGCCGCATCATCGACACAATGCCTATCATCGCGCCATCAAGAGAAAGGGCATAAAAGTATGCCATATCGGCAGCTGTCAGAAACAAGGCTATGCACGGAATGCTCCATCTCCAGACAAAACAAGTGCCAGCCGACGTTTTACATCTGAGAATCGATATGACCACAACCATTATAATACATTGGTATACTGAATACCAACCCTGTACATCAAGCGGCGAATATCTTCCGAGGAGAAACTTGTCGTACAATCCGCTTGCGGCGCCGAGAACCATGGCGCCAACACTCATCCATATCCATCGCAGGTTTTCTCCGTTTTCACTTTCCTTGATTCCTGTGCGAGAAATGAACAATAACGATGTGAATCCAAGTGCCACTCCGGTCCATTGAATCCAATTGAGCCATTCGCCATAAATCAGCATAGCACCGCATAATACCAGAACCGGGCGCGAAGCGTTTATAGGCCCCTGTACGGTAAGCGGCAGATGCTTTATGGCAAAGTAACCAAGCAGCCACGAACCCAGCACTATGGCCGATTTGCCAAGAATCATCAGATGTCCGGTGGCGGTATTGCCGAAGCCGTAGTTTCCGGCCGAGACAGATGCAAGAACAAGCGGCAGCATATAAACGGCGCCGAACACAGTGTTGAGCATCAGAACCATCAGTACGTCGTTGTCGCGTACCGACATTTTTTTGAAAATATCATAAAACCCCAGACACAGGGCGGACAATAAAGCAAGAGCGATCCACATAGTAGAAATTTTACACAAAATTACTAATTTTTTTCGAACTTACTCTAAACGTATATGCACGGTAAGGTGTTAGAATTCCATATTTATGCGTGTTAATTTATCTATAACTGATATCACAATGCTTAGACTTAAAACACCGCCACATCTTGGTAAAATCCAGAATCTATGTCTGTTGCTTCTGCATGTCACAGTTATAGCGGGAGCCGTGTTGCTTGTATTGCTGATAAGTTTCGACACATTCCGCAATGTTTCTTTTCTGGGAGACCCGTCATATCTGCATGCCCAGTTCTGGATTTGCATGTTGTTTCTTGCCGATATTGTAATAGAATTTATCATGTCGCCGAAAAAATGGGAGTACATGGTGTCGCATCTGTTCTTTTTCCTGATATGTATCCCATATATCACCATATTCGATTACATGGAATTGGAAATAACCGGGGAATTGCGGTTTGTGATGCGCGTCATACCTATGGTGCGGGCTGCCTATGTACTTGCCATGATAACCGGCACACTGAGTCGCAGCAGAGTCACAGACATGTTTACCTGTTACATAATACTGCTTCTGACGATAGTCTATTTTTCAAGCATGATGTTTTATGTTGAAGAACATAATGTAAATCCGGATCTCACAAGCTATTGGCAGGCATTGTGGTGGTCGGTCATGAACATGACTACAGCCGGATGTTACATAAACGAATATACGGCAGTAGGGCGTGTTTTGTCGGTTATTCTATCAGGTGGAGGACTGGTACTTTTTCCAGTTTTTACTGTGTATATAGCCCATGCGGTGGCAGGCTCACCGACCGATGACCAGTAATCACAGTCCAAATTTGATTTCAGGATAACAAAGCCGATATTGAATAAATTCACGATATCCAAACCTTGATTTTCGCAGCGGAAGTCAAGGTTTCTTTTTTATTTCTATTTCATTCAAATCTCTTGATAAGAGATAATTATATCGGCGGCAAAGATACTAATTCTAATTGAGATAAAGGATGTTACGATGTTACAAAACAATTACAATCAAGGCGTTTTTTATTTGTTGTTTAGCAAATTGAAAACTTTGAGCAAGAAATATCACTGATTATCAACAAGTTCTATTTCATTCAATTCTCTTATCAAAAGATGACTAATCAAATTGTCATTATTTCAAGAAATGACACACTTTCAATAATCACGGAGCGTAGCGGCAGTCGATGGGACTGACGACCGCGAAGCGCACTCGGGAAAATAGGATTCGGAGTGTGTCACGGTTGGAATTTCAAAGGCTTATATAGGAACTCTTTGATTAAAAGATAAACATAATCACGAAGTTATATAGTCGGTATGATAAAAAAATTATTCAATAAGGTAGTTTCAGCTCTGCTTCCAGACGAGTCACAAGAAGAGCAGACATCTTTTGAACAGAAAAAAGGCGTTGTGGCACCTCGCCAACGTGTGCTCAATAAACTCAAGGAACAGTTCCTGACTGAGATGGCCAATGAAACGACTACAGAAAGTCTCTTATATCATACCTCTTTCACGGTATATATCAGAGAGACGGAGTACGACCGGCTTTCGCCCAGTTTCGCACAAACAGTCCGCGATGCTATTAACATATTTATAAAGGAATTGCGTAGAGTTGTAAAGAACTATCCGGATTATCAAAATCACTCAAAGTATTGGGAGATGCAGCTTGTAGCAATTCCGGAAGACTCGGAAATCGATGGGGTAAGTGCCGAAATATTGGCCGAGAATCCTATCATTATCAAATCGAAGTTATTTGCGGATAATCAATATGATTCCCGTATGCAGGATGATGTTCGATGTGTAACCACTATTCATACAAAGGATTCGTCAAAAGAGATGCCCAATGCTTTTAACCTTGCGTCTTTGAAGGGTTTAACGGAACTGGCCAAAGACAAATATCGGATTGAGTTCAATCTTAATGACGCAGTCGGTGAAACTCCAAAAAGCGAGGCCGAAAAGTCCGGCAATAGAAAGAACGTGTGTGCGACTCTCCACATAGTCGACGGAGATTTTATTCTTGGAGAACGGAAGTATCATGTTTACAATATGACCGGCGATAAGTTGCTGGTGTCCGGGAAAAATGGTTCTTCTTCAAAAAACGCCGATGAAATACATATAAATGACGAATCAGTACCGAATCCGGTGTTGGAAATAATCCGGGATAAAAACACCGGACTATTTTCCATGAAGGTATGGGGCGATGTAAAGATTGGCGGCAAACGTATTGAGCCCGGTTCCGCAGTGACATTGCCTCACAATTCGAGCATTATAATAAATGAAGATTACCAGATAGATTTCAAAACCAAATAATTATGAATTATCTGTTTATCATAGGGCTATGCTGTCTGGTAGCCTACTTGTTTTATTCTCATTTCAAGTCATTGCCCAAATGACAGGGAGCAGATTTTCCGCCAGTTTTTTTGGTGCGACCAATCAAGGCATGGTACGCACCAATAATGAAGACACCTATATTTGTCGACATATATGGGATGAAAGTCATATACTCTGTGCCGCAATTGACGGATTAGGCGGATATGAAGGAGGAGAGATTGCCGCTGAGCTGGCACGCACAACCATAATAAAGCATCTGGAAGATTTTCCGGCAAAGAAAACCGGAGAGATGCTGAAAGCCTCACTCATAGCTGCGAATAACGAAATTATACACCAGCATGAGTCACGTCCGAAAGTTTCTCGGATGGGATGTGTTGCTTCGGTCGGAATCATAGACCTGTCGCAAGGAGTCATAAGCATTGCCCACGTAGGCGATTCCCGTATATACCAGTTTGTAAACGGAGAATTGAAGAAACTGACACACGATCATTCTCTGGTTGGATATAGAGAGGAAACCGGAGAACTGTCTGAAGAGGATGCGATGAACCATCCCAGAAGGAATGTCATAGATCGATTTCTTGGCGACCAGGCCTTGAGCTTTGATTCTGATGGCTATGTTGAAGTTTCAGTATGGCCGATAACCGGAGATACACAATATCTGTTTTGTTCCGATGGCTTGACTGATTTAATAACCAGCGGGCAAATTTCCCGAATTCTTTCTTCGGAACACACTGTCGAGGAAAAAACCGAGGCATTTATATCGTCGGCCAACGAGGCCGGAGGCAAGGACAACATTACGGTGGTATTGACAGATATAAGAGCTAATGTAATAGAGAGTCCGGAAAATGAACGCAATATTCAAGAACCCACAACAGGAAAAGGTCCGTTGTGCCGCAGGCGGTTTATTCTTGGTTTAATTTCAGGAGTGATACTTGGCTCGGCTGTCATGTATGTATTTCAGAGACTTGTCAATGATTCGAACGAAGCGGAAATACGAACACAAACGCACAAGCAAGGGCCTGATTACCGGAAAAACACCGGGCTCGAACTTGAAAATACCATTCCGGAAGACTCTATTGCAAAGCAGACAGCGGCAGACAAAACCAACCATGCGGATTTAAAGTCCACTGATAATCATAGTCCGGCTGACGAAGTCCTCCAAGAGCCGATTCGACAATAAACTAACTTTTTCAATTTACCATGACTCCTAAGAAAGCATTAGCTGCGTATATACTTACGGTATTAGTATTTCTGACGGGTACTCTATCCCTGTATCATAATCTGAAACCTCAGTTAGACGAGGCGACTCAAGCTATTGAACAGGGTTCGACCTTAGTATTAAAGAAAGGAATCGACCAAAAGAAACTGTCCGACAGATTATATAACGGCGGTTATTTTGACAACCGTCAGGATGCGGATTTTGTAGCTTCGCAGCTGAAAAAATATTTAGAAGCAAATGGCTCATTCCCAAATTTAGGTTCTTTGCTCAAGCCGGAATTAAAGGTGGCAGTCGACTCGGTGTTGACTGTTTGTGGAGAGGGCTTCAGAACGCGTATAGAAACAGACTTGTATAAACTCGGAAAAACAAAGAAGTTTGAAGATGCCGTTGCGAAAAGTAATTGTTCCTCCGTGTTTGAACAACCTGGAGCAAACGGACTGATTAGTGTTAAAATCAATAACGCCAAGGGGGTAAACGCGCCGGTTTCTGGTATTCCTGTAAGACTCAAACTCTATGACTATAGAAAAACATACCGATATAGCGAGCAGAAAAACAAGGAAGGCAAGGTTGAGAAAAAAGACAGCACGTTAGTTGATGAAGTATTGGTTGACAGCATAATCGGGATTGCGAAGACCGATAAAAACGGTATAGCGACTTTCAAAGTTAAAAATGGGGCGCATTACAGTGTACTCCCCGTCTGCAAGGGATTCCAATATGGCCGGGAAAAGGGAACAACCAAAGGCGCACTGTCAGGCGAACTCCAGATTTCGTTCGCCCAGAAACCGCATGTCATAAGTCTGCTGTCACCTCAGGTTTTCTCAAATCTAAAATATGACAAGACTCTGGTGGTCCGTACTCCTGCCGAGGTTAAGGATTCTCTTATCAGGATGGCGTTGGTGTTTATTCTGGGATGGGGCGTTTTCCAGCTTTTCATTTTCCAGCTTGACAGGAAGTCAGGCACCCGCAGCGACTATCTGTTAATTATCGCCATAATGATAATCTCCGGTATAGGGATACTGGCCAGTTACGGTATATGGAATCCGCTTACAGATACCTTGTATGGGGCTGTGATGTCCGGCGGACTTCTTTTAGGCTTTGTTGCAATGTCGTTGGTCGCCCTTGTAAACTATGCAAAACTTGATGCCCGTCTGTCATCAAGCAAATGGTGGATTCTCAGAAATTATGGCTGGACAGTATTAGCGGTAGCGTTCGGACTGCTGTGTATGCTATATCTTTTCGGCACCGGGCCGGAAGGAAGTGATGCGAAGGTTAATCTTTTCGGACTTCAGCCCAGTGAGATATCACGCATTTTGATTGTGATTTTCATCGCATGGTTCTTTGCACGTAAAGCAACCCTCATTCAGGATTTCAGCCAACGGCTCACGAGTCTTACAATCAGACGTCAG
Organism: Muribaculaceae bacterium; assembly: GCA_029056365.1. GTDB lineage: Bacteria > Bacteroidota > Bacteroidia > Bacteroidales > Muribaculaceae > CAG-873. The sequence continues at coordinate 6,173 of JAIDBM010000058.1, forward strand.
CTTGCTACCATATCCGGGATAATCCTCGGCATGATGGTTCTGATGGCAGTATATCTTATTTTAAGTGATATGGGTCCGGCATTGGTAGTGCTTGTGTCATTCATCCTGGTTTATTCGATGGCCCGCCGCGATTTCGCCCAGTTGTTGTTAGGATTGGTTACGTTCATTATATTGATGCTCGGAACCCGATGGCTTAACAACTCTTTGCCTTCCCTGTTATTGGCTGCCGCTGTATGGTTCATAGTATGGACAGCTTATTGGTATTGGAAGAAAAGACAGATATATGAGAGTGCGATTTTTCTCAACCTTGTTATAGTGGTGTTTGCCCTCGCGGGCCAGATATTGGAATCAATCGGCCAGCATGGACTTGCGGCCCGATTGACCAACAGAACCGATATGGCGTGGGAAGGTGTCTGGAATAACGAGGTATTGGGAGGAGACCAGGTTGTACAGGGAATATGGAGTCTGGCTACCGGCGGACTTACCGGCTTAGGACTCGGCAATGGAAGTCCGTCGATAGTTCCGGCAGGTCATACCGACATGATTTTCACCACTATCGGCGAAATGCTTGGCCTTGTAGGGCTGATGCTTGTAGTACTCTGTTTCTTCGTAATTGTTCACCGAACCATCCTGATAGGTCGCAGAGCGGGGTATGCGTTTCCGTTTTATCTGGCCACAGGCTTAGGCATTGTTACGGGTATTCAATTCCTCACTATTGTCGCCGGCTCTATAGGATTGCTTCCACTTACAGGTGTGACATTGCCGTTCCTTAGTTATGGACGTGTAAGTTTTATAATGTCGCTGGCATCATTCGGCTTTGTTGTGTCGATATCAAGGCTGAGGGCAAACGAGATTCAGAGAAAATATACCAGCTCATTCAATGGTTCAATAGCTGCATGCTCCGGACTGTTCTTACTCATTGCCGTCATGCTTTTGGGAACAGCCGCCAAATATCAGATATTTTCGCGTGGCGATACGTTGATAAGACCGGCCTATGTGACAAACATGGAGGGTGCGCGAATTGTAGAATATAATCCACGAATCAGACTTGTGTTACGCAAACTTGAAGCAGGCAATATTTATGACCGTAACGGCTTGTTGTTAGCGACATCTTCGCGCGATGAACTCTCTTACGAAAAAGATAATCTGATAAAGGCCGGAGTATCTGCGTCAATGTATAAAAACGAAGATAATAAACGCAAACGAAGGTACTATCCGTTTGGGAATCACACTCTCTTTATGCTGGGAGATTATAACACTCTCAAGGTTTTCGGATATTACGATGATAACCCTATAGGCTATCTGGCCGAGGCTCGTCATCAGAACGAACTTCGAGGTATTGATATCCCGTCGCGCAAGGACACATTAACGGCTCATAAGTATAAGGAGAACCGCTTTATGGATGAAGTTGACAGCGTGTTCACTGTCAGGGAATATGATTATAGCAATCTGCTTAAAGCCGGCTTCCTTGATTACGGAATTGAACGTAATCCAGTAATCGAAGAACATAATTTGCGAAGAGCCAAGAGAGATATGGTGTTGTCGTTGGATGCGAAGTTACAGATGAAACTTCAGAACGAAATGGCAAAAGCTATTTCCATTGATTCCTCTTTAAGTAATAAAAAATTACTCAGGGCTTCTGTTGTTGTACTTGATGCAAAGAATGGCGACTTGCTTTGTTCGGCCAATTATCCTCTGCCTGACCAGGATTCAATCTATATGTTGAATGACCGTAAAATCTACGGAGCCGTGCCTTTTGAAAAATTGCCGGGACATCTTCCGATAACAGAGCGTGACTTGGGAATGACATTCCAGACACAGCCCGGCTCTACAGCCAAGGTAATGTCGGCAATGGCGGGTTTTATGAATATGGGTGCTTCCGCTGCTGATGTCACCTACGATGTAAAGGATCACGAAACCATAGAACCATCGACTATTGAACCTTGGGGCCCAAGATTGTCAATGGAGACGTCCATAGTGAAATCATCGAACTGCTATTTTATAAATTTGATACACGACAAAAACCTATATGGCGAACTGGATAGTATATACTATAATGTCGGTGTCCGGGTAAATCCGGACAGTATATACGCTAAAGGCAACATTGTTCCTTATTACTTTACTCTTGACGAGTTTGACAAGAAGAATGAATTTGATAATCTTTTGACCTCTCTGGGTACTAAAGCTACTGCCAAATATGAAAACTACCAACAGGCGCGTGCCCAAGGCAAATATCGCAAAATGAACTTTGGAGAGACTCAGGCAGCATGGGGACAAGGTCCTATTTTAGCCTCGCCTTTGAATATGGCCAGAATAGCATCGATTGTTGCCAATGACGGAAAATTCGTACCTACCAGGTATGTACTGAAGGAAGGAGACAAAACTCTCCAGCCAATGCAATCCAAGGATATATTATCATCTTCTTCTGCCAGACTATTGAAGTCTTACATGCAGCAAGAGTCTGACAAGCATCGTAAAGCCGGAAAAAAATTGCCATTGGCTGATGATAAAAATAGGATGGGGGGCAAGACCGGAACTCCTGAACGCGTTTTGCCTCAGAGAATGTGGCAGAACAAGAGACGCCCGGAAAAATCCAACGACGCATGGTATATATTCTTTATCCAATCAGAAACCCAACAGTCTCCTCTCGCTGTCGCAGTACGACTTGAACGATTAGGATTAGGTCGCGGAAATGGATCCGGAAAGGCTGTTCAGTTTGTTGGAGATGTCATAATACCTGTTCTTAATGAAGCTGGGTATAAAGTTAAATAAGCGATATGAAACTGTTCTACGAAAAATATATAAAGATAGAGCATATAGGCAGAGGTGCCAATGCGGATGTCTTTAAGGTCAAGCATGCTGAATGGGGTGATGTGCGTGCAATCAAGGTTCTAAATAATTACATTGAGAGCAAGAGCGACCGTGCATACGAATCATTTTTGAAGGAGTGCAAGACTCTGCTGTCGATTGGCAGCGGGCAAAACCCTAATATTCTGAGAATATATGGCGCTGACCTTATCGACAATCATGCAATCGTGGAGATGGACTATGTGCAGGGTAAGTCGTTGTATTCATACGTAAAAGAGAAAGGATTTTTTGATTATGAAGAAGTCGAATCCTTTATCCACGATATTGTCGGGGCGTTGGCTTATACACACCATGATATCTATAAATTCCTGATGGATCCCGAGGAAGACAACCTGCAGCCGGATCCAAATGATGGGAAAAAGTTTATCATTACACCTGAAAAAGAAGCCGAACTTGTAAAGAAATACGGCATTGCTCACAACGACCTGCATTCCAACAATGTTATGCGCCGCGATTACGACGGCCGCTTCATCCTGTTGGACTTCGGCTTGGCCGTGCAGGACGGCAAATGCATAAAGAGCAGCGGTAAAGCCGACGGGCATCCGGAATACATGGCCCCGGAAAAGTTTGACTCCGGGGATATTACTCCGCGAAGCGATGTGTACTCGCTCGGAGTGCTGATGTTTGAAGTCCTGACCGGGCGTCCGCCTTTCATTCTGGAGGTGGATAATAACGGGATTGCTTCTTTGAGAGCTAACGCAAAAATTCGCAACGAACATCTGAGTCAGACGCCTCCCTCAATCATCACATTAAGGGCGGAAGCCTTCGAGGCTCAAATTCCCGGGGCGGTCTACGAG
>JAIDBM010000059.1 GCA_029056365.1 Muribaculaceae bacterium
GGGCTGTAGAGTTGACAGCGATACCCTCGATGAGCACGTCGTCGGAAGGATTGCCGAAAAACTTCTCATCAGCCACCTGCATCTGGTTCTGGGTCAGGGTGCCGGTCTTATCGGTACAGATAACAGTAGTGGCACCCATTGTCTCACAGGCATGCATCTTGCGCACAAGGTTGTTTGTCTTGAGCATACGGCGCATAGAGTACGCAAGTGAAAGAGTAACTGCCATAGGCAGACCTTCGGGCACGGCGACAACCACAAGGGTCACAGCCACCATCAGCGTCTGGAGGAAATGAGCAAGGAACGATACCCATTCAAATTCCGGTACATTGATGAAATACATCACTATGCGTCCGATGATGATGGCAGCGGCGAATCCATAAGAGATTTTGGTGATAAGGTTTCCGAGACCGTCAAGCTGCTCATTCAGCGGAGTCTTGACACTGTCGTCGATCTGGGCGGCTTCAAACACCTTGCCGTTTTCGGTATTGTCGCCTACTGCAAGCACCCGCATCACGCCATGGCCTTCCATAATCTTTGTGCCACGCATGGCATGGTTGCTCGGGAAAGTGGCATCCGGGTCAAATTCGGCCGAGTCGGTTGTCTTGTGGCAGACTGGCTCACCTGTCAGGGTTGACTCGTCGATATTGAGCATAACGGCTTCAAGCAGTTCACCATCGGCGGGAACTTCCTCACCCGTGTTAAGGATAACGATGTCGCCTACAACAACATCCTTTTTGGCAATCTGCATGGCGTTTCCGTTGCGGATTACCTGCACAGGCTCGTCGTCGTTCACCTGATTGAGCAGTGCAAACTCCTTGTCGGCTTTCAGCTCGAAAATAAATGCGAGACCGGTGGCAAGGAGAATGGCAATGAATATACCTACAGGTTCGAAGAACACACCGGCACCCTGACCGAGGCTAAAATACTCATAGCAGGAAATGCCTATCGACAAGGCTCCGGCAATAAGAAGTATAATAATCAGCGGATCGCCGAACTTTTCCAGGAATCGTTTCAAAAGCGATTCCTTTTCCGGAGGTGTCAATAAGTTGACACCGTTCTTTTTGCGGCTTTCCAACACTTCCGCATCGGTCAAGCCAGTGTAATGATGTTTCTGTGACATATCTGATATTTGTTACTCCTGCGGGAGGGTTAGAGCACGAGTGGATTCAAGTATCGGCAGATTGGTCTCTGTCGGAACGTATATCACAGTCTTATTGCTGAGGTCGGACTGCTGGCGTACCCAAAGATACTGGATATATGTAGGTGTGATGCTTCCGTTCTCTATGCGTATAGCTTCGGCCGCGCCCTTGGCACGCTCGATTTCAGCCTGGGCATTAAGTTTTTCTGCCTCAAGATTTGCTTTCGCTTCTTCAATCTTGATTTTTCGGTTCTGTTCGGCTTTGGCGAACTCGGCTTTGCCTTCCATTTCCTGAGACCATACGTTGTACCACGGACGTATGAAAGCCATTGCGACTATAAGCAATACTATACCTGCTACAACCCATGTAACTCCTTTGACGAGCTTCGGGGTAACGTTCATGTTGTTATTATACATAGTTGAAACTATTTTGAATTTGTATTTTTATAATGCAAATATACTGTATTGCCCACACAGGAGCACAATTATCATAATATTTCAGTAACATACTCTTATTTGTGAAATAATCCGCCTGCAATGTTGCAACCTAAATTTGCGACCATCGGCGAAACATCTCTGATTCCAACAACGGAACAGGCCGTTCGCTTCCGGACTGATGTACGAATACCAGTTCCGGCTCGACATGAACATGGAATGTGCCGTCGGCTCCTTTTGAAATATTATAGTCTTCGTGGTTATAAAGAGATTTCAGATTCCTGATCGACCTTTTCAAACAACTGAAAATCGGACGTCTGATTTCAGGAACGCTTAAATCGGGAGCTGCGTCCTTTCCTCCGCCAAACATCTCGTAAATTGCCGAGTACCGTTGCTGAACACGTTTCATCCGACGATTATAACGTTCCAGTGCACCAGCCGATTTCGGAAGGTTGAAGTTGATGCCATCCCTGCCCTGACAAAGCATGAGCGCATACAACGCTCTTTCACGCCTGTGCAACCCCATAGCCTTGGAGTCTATATCCGGGAATAGAATCTCCTCCTTGTAAGGATTCAGATGAATCGCACTGCGTATGTTGCGACGTACAATGAAGATGTCGAGCAACTGTTTGTAGAAGCCGTGGAAGTGGAACTGATTGTCTCGCTCCTCCGATGTGCTGACTACAAACATATCGGCACTGAGCATTTCAGAAAAGCGGTCGACAAAAGTCTGAACCGTTAACGCTATTTCATCATCAACATCTATTTTCAGATAGTTGGCATACTGGTCGTCGCCTACATAACTGTTGCCGATTTTTATCAGCAACGACGGCATGGTGTTGCGCAACTCCGTGATACCGCATTTGTTGCATAGCAGGTCTTTGCAGAAAACTCCGGTAGTCATTTTCATCAACAACCTGTATGTGGTGTCAAGCCCTCTCTCACTCATCGAAGGAGCCAGGAACGACAATATATCCTTGAAGAGTGCAGGGTCGGTATTCTTATAGTGGTCTATAATCTTAGGAATATACACAAAGTGAAAGCCTGCCAACTGCAATTCCTTGAATATCGAGCGGTAACTTGCCAGAATGGCACTGTTCGTCTCAGGGTCGGTATCACTTTCAATATATAGAACCGTTGCTATGTCGATATTGAAATTTGCTCTTGGTATGGATATTACCTCCCCTCTGAAAGGCTGGCCCGAATCGAGAATAGTAGTCAGGGCTATCATAAGGAGTGCCTCGGAATGGGCACAGAATCCATCGCTGACAGTCATCGACCGGCAGTCGCCGAGCAGGTCCTCCTTCAACCCCTGTACCCCCGAATTACAGATTACATCGAGGGCTTCGGCAAAAGAAACCTCTCCTGCCTCGATTCTTACATCTCTGTCAATCGCATACTTATTGCATATATTACGCCAGCATTCCATCTCGCCGGTATCGACAATGCGGTCGGCCTTGATAAGGTCGGCGAATATGCGTGCTATGGCTACTTTATGTTCCTTCAGCATTATATCGATTATTCAATTGCAAACGAGTTGCACTACAATAAGACGCCCGCCGTCTTCTCCGGAAAGAAGAATCTTACGCCCCTCGGTCAGCTCGACAAATTCCCCGACTCCTATCTGGCGCTTCGGTTGCTCTGTTACGTCCCACATGTCGGGGAGGCGGCGGTTGATGAGAATCCATTTGCCATTATGGAAATGGAAGTCTCCGACGGGCTTCTTGTCTTCCGGTTTTGTACGCTCATTGGGAGTGATGAAACGGTTTACATGCCACATGTATAGCGGGCTGGTCGCCGGTTGAGAGCGCCCCATGGGCGGAGCAAACCGGGAGGCACGTGGGCCG
>JAIDBM010000006.1 GCA_029056365.1 Muribaculaceae bacterium
GCGGAATCCTGTCCCACACCTCCTCATGATCGTGACATGCAGCGAGCATCACACAGCACAGCAATGCGAAAATGTATCTGAAACGTGCCTTCATAATCATAAAACCTTTTCCTTTAAACATCCGCCCCGGCATTTTGGTTGTGGTTTTGAAAACAATCATCAACCCAAACTGAATTTCAAAACAGAATTCCAGAGCATATGCAAATTTACTTGCTTTTTTCTTGCAGGACAATTTAATTAATATTATCTTTGCACAAAACCAACAACTAACACCTCATAATTATGAAACGAATTCTGCAATTCACCATGGTATGCCTGATAATCTGTCTGGCGGCCTGCTCTAACGATGAGCCAAAACAACCTGCTGTAAGCGCTATCGAAAACGCCATCAAGCATCTGAACGGAAAGTTTTCCTGCAAGTCAGTGAATGCAGGGAAAGACGTATTGGAAACTCTCGATTTCTCGCCCTATGACAACCCTATAGCAATCGGAAACGCAAAAGCATATGGCTCTCTACGATACACCAGTACTGGCAATAACGTTTCTTCCAAAACATTTTTCTACACTTTTTCCTTCGGTTTCGAAAAACTATACCTCGAACTGCTGAACGACAATGGCTCACCGGTTGCCCGCTACATCTTAAGCGATGTAAACGCGAATTCATTCCATCTACGCCTCGCTGATATGGATGAAGACTCATTCAATGTATTTATTCGACAATAATTCACTCCCGTAGTGGAGGCATCCCCGCCTCCACTACGGGAGAAAAAACGGCAAACTCACTTTTCAAGAGCTGAGGACTATAGTATTTCAGACTATAGAACAATCAAATGTTTCTTTTGACTATAGAACTTTAGAGCTATAGTTTTTTTTTGCTTCTCCTATACAAAATCACACATGAGAAAAGACGCCTGCAAGACTTCACGAAGGATATAAAGCGCCCACTGACTTGCCTATGTACATTCATGCGTGTTAATTATCACGACTTACTTATTATAACAGAAATGGAGGCAGGGATGCCTCCACTCCGTAATTAAAATCAATCTACCGGAACACTCGTTGGCTCAGCCATGCGTTATTATCATCGAGGAGAAGCGTTCTCGGGAAATCCGTTTTTATATCCGATGAATTTATGACCGTTTTTGTAGGATATACCCGCGACTCTGTGACTGTGAATGTATTTCCCTGATATGAAATATCCAGCTCAACAGTTACCAGTGCAACAATCTGATACCTCTTCGGCATTCGCCATTTGACATATATTTGCGGCATTGATGACTCATCAAATGGTCTATAATCGCTACCTACTCCATAAAAGGCTACAAACGATGCTTTTGTAGATAGTTTGTATAATGCCTTGTACGAATCGCTGAATATAAAATTATCCCGACTCAAATCCATACAATTAAATTCATTGGGAAAGTCATACGTATATTCATTGGGAGAGTCTTCAGTATCTTCATTGGGAGAGTCTTCAGTATCTTCATTGGGAGAGTCTTCAGAAGGAACATATCCGATAAGCTCCATCGAAACCCGCTTCTCTCCTACCCAGGGGTCAATATACGGATTGACAACAACATCCAGCTCATACTTCGAAACGGTCGGACAATACGAAGAACCAGAAATAAGCATATTTCCACCCTCATCTTCAATGCTCCCAACAGACATCGGCTTAACTACATCCCAGTATATCACCGGCGTCTTCCTTATAGTCCATACTCCTATATTTTCAAGCTCTGCCTTGACTACAGGTTGATAACCGGATTCAACACCATAAGCCTTAGGAACAACAATCGGCGGAAATGTCGGTTTTATCAAGGTCGACCGGGTTTGAGCCGCAAGAACATCCTTGAAATTAAATGAAATTACCGGAACATCCGACACTGCCACCAACTCGGATATCCCCGACATAGTCATCTCTCCTTCCGACGATAGTCTTACATCTGAAGTAGTTGTATAGGTAGACACAGTAGTACTACGGCCAAAAATCAATCTAAGTCCGGCCTTTAATACACCTGCCACGCCCCAATTCGCTACATCTGCGGCCAATTCCAAAACAGAATTGGCTATTTTAACACCAATACCAGGATTAGAACTTTGATCCTTCATGCCCTTTATAGCATTTTGAGCTTTTTCTCCTGCATAAGTAGCAATACTGTTTACTGTTTTTTTGTCTGACGAAGAACCGGCGTTTGTCTCTGACGTGACCGTACCACTGGTGCTCAAATTCATATTGCCGTTAAATGAACTGGATGTCACACTGATATTATAAGCTCCAATCTTGAAATCACAATCGGTCAAGTCATCAGCATAGCGGGTGACTTGGAATTCAAATCCATTCCATCCGGGCTGCAGACCGTTGGGAATTCCATTATTCATTGAAGACAACGCACTCTCATTTGTCATGAACAGCCGATGGTCGTGGTTGGCGCCGGGAATCTCATCCGCATTCGAAAAGTAATACGGCAAATCCATGAACTTATATGGAGCCGAACCAGACAAAGGTTTGGCATAAACCACCCACTGTGTTTTTGTCGCAGTCTGATACCCCTCATAGAAATAGAATACCTTGACCACTCCCGTAAACAGATTATAAAACATCATATAATTCTGTTGTCGGGACTCCCCTACAGCCTGAAAAGTATGCATAAGCATTGTCCAGCCTTCTGACTTCTTGATTTTCTTACAAAAATCCGATGAAAGCTGAGTTGACACACCATTATTCGACCATGGCAGTTCTTCGACTCTGCCGGAGTTGAGCACTACCTGCGTCTGACTCTCCCAGTCATCAATCAGATTGGGATTACTTGTCGACTCTCCGGCCTCAGGTGTTGTCATAGCTCTGGACTTTACCTCCTCTGTCTGTACCAGCGGCTCAAGCGGCAGCATATCGTCGGCACACGAGCACAGCAGCATGATGCAAATTGCGCTAAATAATGTTAGTTTCATGGCTTATTGATTTTAAGTTAGTATTATGTTGCTATAGCGACCGCAATATAACACTTTCCCATGAATTATGCAAATAAAAAGAGTAAAAAAATCCATCTATTTTACTTTGCCCCTAGTACCTTAAGTAATTTGTTCTTTGTATATAAAAAGGACTGCGCCATTTATAAAAAACCGCGCAGTCCTTTTTATAATTGATTACAAATTCTTTCGTGATTTCTCAGAAGAATTTCACGAAAATGATTATTCCCAACCGGGATTCTGAGTCATTTTGTTCTTACTTAGTGTTATCTGCTCACTGGGTATTGGCCAGAAATATTCACGCTCTGAGAATGTGCGAGTCATTCCTCCCGATACATCGTAATAACCATTCTTAACACGAGGTGGAGCAACGGGGGCTATACTTACATTTGCGCCCAATGCAATATCAGGATTCTTTGCAAAGTCAAGTTTATCAAGCTGATGCCAGCGAACGAGATCCCAATAACGAATATCATCGTCGAGCATAAACTCACAACGGCGACAACGACGAAGTTCCCACAATAGATTGCTGACAGCCATATCGTTCGCCGGGTCGGAAATTGACTCAAGAGATGCCTTTGTCGGCACGGGTAGACCCGCACGACTATACAGAGGCGCAAGATACGAAGTGATGTCGCTATCAGAAATTGTACCAAGCTCAGCCCTTGCTTCAAGATATGCCATATTGATTCGAGCACCCCAGAAAATCGGAGATGCTATATAGTTCTTACCGGTCTGACCTGCATAGTCATAATCAATAGATGTGTTCTGGAATTTAGCAACGCCATATCCTGAACGCGAAGTCATATCCATGGTATTAGGATATTTGAATCGCATATTCTCATACATAAGTACAGGGAAAACGATTGCGGACAGACGCTTATCACGCACACTCAGCAGACTGCTTATATCAACAGTCTGATGATTTTCGTTTGAGGGAGCACCTCCATCGAACGATTCCGTTACAATGGCAACACCTGCATCATTTTTGTCTGCTTGGGCATATAATGGCATTCCGTCTACAAAGAGGAAAGAGTCGAAAGCATCTTTTGTGATACCGCATACCGATGATGACGATAGTGTCCAGTTCATGATGGCATTCATCATGATATCCTTTGCATAGGCTTTCATCATGATAACTTCATCTTGTGCAGCAAGATCTTCACTAATGGAGTTATACAGAGCCTTATAATCATTCCCAACAGGGTATGATTGCAAAAGTTCTCCGGCGGTCGAAACCACAAGATTAAGATAGTTTTTTGCCCGCTCTTCGTCTTTCTGATTGTATCTTGCATAAGTACCCTCAAATAGACAGAATTCGACCATAAAAGCTTTTGCCATATCTTGTGAGAAAGTAGTCTTGCTACGAACTGTGCTTATATTTTCACAAGCATACTTGATGTCCTCAAGCGCAAAGTCCATAACAGTATTACGAGCTGTACGCGGTCCAAAGAGTTCTGCATCATTGGTAGGCTCAAGAGGCTCTGTTACCAATGGCACATCGCCATAGCGTTTCACAAGTGTAAAATACTGCATGGCGCGATTCAAACGAGCTATACCAAGGTAGTTTCTGCCCTCAACGGTTTCATTGAGTGTTCCGCCCGTCACCCCCTGTATGATAAGGTTGGCTCTACGTATTTCAATATACGGATCGTTCCAGTATGAAGACGATGAAGGAACGGTGGTAAAAGTCCAGTTGGCAAACTCCGATGAAATCGCCCCGGCCTGATCATCATTAAGGGTTTTGAAGTAGAAAGTTCCGTTTGTTCCAGAACCATATCCAAGAATGTTGTTATAGAATGCGTTGCACTGCCCTTCAACATTCACAGGATTACTCCAGAATTCCGGATTTGCAGTCATTATCGACAGAGGATTTCTGTTATCCTCAAGGAAGTCGTTGCAACTCGCCATTGAGAAGGCAAGTGCAGCCGCAGCTCCTAATATATATATTTTTTTCATATTGTCTGAAGATGTTGATTAGAATGTAACCTGTAAGCCAAACGAGAATGTACGAGGCATAGGTGTTGTACGACCGAAGTCAGCGTAACTTCCGTTACCACCTTGGCGAGTTTGTGTAGCGGATGTTGCAATTTCGGGGTCAAGGCCATATTTACCAGCACCATTATAAAGGAATGCGAGATTCTCGGCCGAGAAATAGATACGTGCTCGCTGTATCAGAACTTTTCTGGTCAGCTCAATGGGTAAAGTATAACCAAATGTAAGATTCTTCAAACGCAGATAAGCCATATTGAGCAGATATCGGCTCTGGGGATAGAAACTGTATTGGCCTGAACCCATAGATGATGACCACTTGCCTCCGGAACCACTGCCATCGTACATCGCCGGATAAGTATTGTTCTGATTCACATCATAACCGATAATATTTTTATATTCATCATCGTAGATATATCGATTATAAGAGTTCTGGCCTTCGAATGTGCCGAGGCAGGACTGAGCGCCAGGAATGATTGAAGAACCAGTAGCCCACATATTTCGTTTGCCTACGCCTTGGAAGAAAAGGTCAATATCAAAACCTCGCCATGCAGCACCCAAGCGGAATGAATATTCAAATCGAGGCATAGCATTGCCAATGACCTTCAAATCACCATGATTCTCCATAGTGCAATCACCGGCATCTATTTCGCCACTGCCATCAAGGTCCTTGAACTTAACATCACCAGGACCATATACGAAATTACCAGTCTGCATACCCACCTGACTTGCTACACCCGGAGCATAACCTGTCTGAGTGGCTCCTGATGCATACTTACCATCAGGGGTATTCCAAATAAAGTCATCAACAGTAAAATAGCGATCGGTTTCAAAACCCCATATATCGCCATAATAAAGCCCCTCGGTGAAATTACTTACATTGCCCGGAGTAAAGGTATATATGGTATGTGCTTCATTGTTCCACTTGGTAATCTTACTGCGGGCATCAGAAACCATAGCGTTAGCATATACATCCCAATCGCCAAACGATTGATTCCATCCAACAGAAAGTTCCCAACCGCGAGTCTGAAGTTCTCCATTATTCATTACAGGGGCATCGCCTCCCAAAATTGCAGGCAATTTTGAACCAGGACCAAGCATATCTTTTGTTTCACGCTGGAACCAGTCAAAACCAACTGTAAGCGAATTATTAAAGAATCCGAGATCCAAGCCCACGTCTGTAGTGACAATACGCTCCCATGTCAATGAGCTTGCAACAAGCGATGGCATATCAAACATGGATATCTTCTGAGATGTAGCGTTTGTTCCACTTAGCCAGTTTACTTTTGTTTGACTAATCTGTGCCACAGTCGAAAGGAAACGATACATACCTACATTCTCATTTCCGATATGACCATAAGAAGCACGTACCTTACCATTACTCCACCAGCTCTTGAGCGGTTCGAAATAGTTTTCTTCCGAGAAACGGTAACCTGCCGAACCCGATGGGAAGAATGCCCACTGAGCATTAGAAGGGAAGCGGCTCGAACCGTCATATCTGCCATTAAACTCCAACAGATAAATTCCTTTATAATCGTAATTCACACGACCAAAGAAACCAGCTGTCGACCTGCGCCAATGCTCTGGTGTACCGGTATTATAGGTATCGCCATTTGCGAGATTGAGGTTTGGACGGGTATAATCAACAAGACCAGTACGACTTACATAGAAGTATTGATATTCTTCACGCTCAGCTGTTGAACCGGCCATAACCTTAAGATTATGTGCGTCAGCAAATGTCTTGGCATACGTGGCGAACACATTCATTGTCCACATATTATCACGGTAGTTGCTTTGTGCAGCCGAAGAAGAACTTTGGCTAAATGGCGAGTAATTGGTGTAGGCCACATTACCCCAGGTTCCCCACAGGTTATATGGCACATTATTGGCCTCGCTATTTTGATTCCGGAGTGAATATGTAAAGTCAGCCTGGAGTGTAAGACCATCAATAATCTGAGCATTCAACCAGGCCTGCATACGAACATTGCTGGTAGTAGTGCGGTTCATCACCGACCCAAGTGCGTTACCGATAGCATTTTCAAATTGCTTCTTTTCTCCATTCTCGTCAGCAATCCAGCCATAATTCAGGAAGAAACCCGGCCAACGATACATGTATTGATATGGGTTACGACGACCGTTCATTCCGAACTGCAATGCACTAGGACTATCGGCATCTCGCTGAGAGAAATTAAAACGCACACCGCCTTTTAGGAAAGAGAAGATTTTTGTACTGATGCTGGCATTCGCCATATAACGCTTTGTCTGGGCAGGATTGTAACGAAGCATATCCTCGCGACTATCATAGCCAAATGAAGCTCGATAGTTTGTCGCCCCAGATACACCTTCAAGACTTACATTATGTTTCTGCGAAAATGCCTGATGAAATAATGTTTTCTCAATATCCCAGTCGGCATAACGCATCCAGGTATTACCCGTTACAATATAGTCACCTACATTATCCCAGCTTTCAAACGGATGTAGTTCTACATTGTCTGTGTAAGGTTTTCCGCCATGCTGTTCCTGCCATGCTTCTGCATAGGGCAGAAGATCGGCGTAAGACATACCAAATATATCTTTGTCCGCACCAGAACGCCCAGCACCCTGCAGAGCATTTTTGATTTGGTCGACGGTATTGAGGAACTTAGGAAGTTTGGTAGGAGAACTCCAGCCAAAATTATTGGTATATTTCAATGAAACTCGTTCCTTCGAGTTTCCCTCCTTAGTAGTAATCAGAATTACACCGAAAGCCGCACGCGTACCATATATAGCCGAAGATGACGCATCCTTGAGAACCGAAATTTCAGCTATATCGTCAGGATTAAGAAAACTCATATCGTCAACAGGCACACCATCAACCACAATAAGTGGCGAAGACGCCTGATAGTTCGTCAGGGTACCCGTACCGCGAATATTGATAGTAGGATTAGAATTGATGTCTCCATTGGCAGTTGTGATGGTCAGACCTGGCACAGCGCCCTGCAGAGCCTTGGCTACATCTTGCACCGGACGGCCATCCATCGTTTTTGCCACATCCACAGTCGCTACGGCGCCGGTAAGGTTTGCACGTTTCTGCTCACCGTAGCCTACAACCACAAGCTGGTCGAGGACTTCGGTGGTGGGCTGCAGATAAATCTGCATGTCGCGGGCCGCCGGCAGTTCCACCGACTTGTATCCCACATAGCCTACAGTAATCGGAGCGCCAACGCGCACCTTCAGTGTGAAATGGCCGAACGCATCGGTCATCACGCCCTGGCCCTTGGCTCCGTTCGCCGAAACGGTAGCACCGATTACAGGCTCATTGTTTTCATCATACACCGTACCGGTGATCGACTCGATTCCTTGCTGCTGCGTCTGCGGCTCGGGATTTGCCAATGCGGTCATTGAACCGGACAGTGGCATTCCGCAGGTCAACAGTAGAGTCACTAATAGATGTTTACTCATAAGATGATGATTGGAATGAAAGTTATGTTTGCTTTTTTGTTTTTCTTTCTTTGCCAAATCCGCCATATGCGACATGCACGCAACGGCCGGTTTCGGACTTCTGACAACAGTGTCGTTTATGTAGTTTTCTGTATTATTTGTTTATATTTAAGGCGTTTGGTGCGCTTGCTCAAAACTGTAATGCCATGTTGCGACACAACATTTTTAAACTCTGCACCGCTAAATTAAAAAATATTTTTAAATCCATTGTTACAGTTAACCTTTATTAACCATCAACAACATAAATTTTAACCAAGTTTTTAATCAACAGCACGTGATTCAACTCGCAATCCTATCGGACTTCGGGGCGCTTTTTACTGAATACCACATGATTAACATCTTTCAACGCAAATTAATAAGTTACACATCAGTTATTTACATGCAAAGTTAAGGATTATAACCGAATGTTGCAACTTATTTTAGCAGATTTTTCCTGCAATTAGATAATTTTTCTAAATTGCAGAGCCATCACAAGCATGTTTTTCCGGCCAAGAGACTGAACCATTACCCGGGGCGGAGTGTTGCAAATGCGAAACATAACTCATCAGCATATCCGGCTATTGCGAAAGCCGGATTATATTAGTAACTTTGTAGCGAAATAACTCATCACATCTAATGACTAAGCTAAAATCGGCGGGCTTTGCCGCTATCGGCCTGCTTTTGTGCGCCTCGGGCGCCAATGCAGCCAACCACAAAGGAGACACCTCCCTCGGCCCGAAAGCGGGCTATATTTCCAAAAACAAGTCGGTGCTCGCCGGACTGGTATTCCAGCACTCGTTCAGCGACCACTTCCGCCTGTCGCCCGAAATCTCTTACGCTTTCCGGAGCAACAGCCTCGATGCCTTTATAATAGATGTGAACGCGCATGTTCCGTTCGCCTTTCAGGGTGGCAAAGCCGGATTCTACCCGCTGGCCGGCATCACATTCAATTCATGGAACCTGCACACCCCTCCGGCGCCCGACAACGCCGATGTGTCGACACACGCCAACCGCTGGGGACTAAACTTTGGCGCCGGACTTGAACTCCGGTGCACCGAATCGCTCAAACTCACCGTCGAAGGGCGCTACTGCCTGGTAAAAGACTACGGCAACGCCCAGATTTCAGCCGGTATAGCTTTTGTTTTTTAACTCTTATGTATATATTAGGAATAGAATCGTCGTGCGACGACACATCGGCGGCAGTGATAACCGATGGAGGCCTGCTGCTGAGCAATGTCATTGCCTCGCAGAAAGTGCACGAAGAATTCGGCGGCGTAGTGCCGGAACTGGCCTCCCGCGCCCATCAGCAGAATATTGTGCCGGTGGTCGACACAGCGCTGCGCCGCGCCGGAATCGAACGGAACCAGATTTCGGCCATTGCATTCACCCGCGGACCCGGCCTGATGGGTTCGCTTCTGGTAGGAACCAGTTTCGCCAAAGGTCTGTCGCTGGGCCTGCGCGTGCCGCTGGTTGATGTGAACCATCTGCACGGCCACGTGCTGTCGCACTTTGTAAAACGTCAGCCCGACGACCGTGTGCCGGAATTTCCCTTCCTGTGCCTGCTGATTTCGGGTGGCAACTCTCAGCTTATCCTCGTAAAGTCATACAACGATATGGAAGTGCTCGGCGCCACTATCGACGACGCCGCCGGCGAAGCATTCGACAAATGCGCCAAAGTAATGGGCCTGCCCTACCCCGGCGGTCCGCACATCGACCGGCTCGCAAAAGAGGGCAATCCGAAAGCTTTCAAATTCGCCCGACCACAGATACCAGGTCTGAACTACAGCTTCAGCGGACTCAAGACCTCGTTTCTATACACCCTGCGCGATGCCCTGAAATCCGACCCCGATTTCATCAACAAGAACAAGGCCGACCTGGCCGCCTCGCTCCAGTCGACAATAATCGACATTCTGCTGGCAAAACTGAAAAAAGCCGTGGAACAGACCGGAGTCAGAACAGTGGCCATAGGCGGAGGAGTATCGGCAAATTCCGGCGTACGGCAGGCTGTGGCCGACTTCTGCGCGGCACGCGGCCTTGAAGCCTTCATTCCCGAACGGGCATTCACCACCGACAACGCCGCCATGGTGGCTATGGCAGGCTATTTCAAGTATCTCGACAAAGATTTCTGCCACTACAGCGAAGTACCCTTCGCAAGAGTTTCGGTATAAAAGAGATTCGACATCAACATGGACTTTTCTATAATTGTAATAGGCGACGAGATTCTGCTCGGACAGGTAACCGACACCAACTCCGGATTCATAGCCCGCACCCTCGCTCCCGACGGATGGAACCTGCGCCGCATTCTCACCACCGGCGACAAGCCGGAGTCAATACTCCAGGCCATAAACATATGTATGGCCGACTCTCCGCTGGTAATAACCACCGGCGGACTCGGCCCCACCAAAGACGACCTCACCAAAGCCGTGATGATGCAGCGCTTCGGCGGAGAACTGCGCCGCGACAACGAAGTTACTGAAAACATCCGGCGCGTTTTCAGCCTGCGCGGCCTGCCGATGAATCCGCTCACAGCCGACCAGGCTCTGGTGCCCACCTCATGCCGTGTGATACAGAACCGCTTCGGCACCGCTCCGCTGATGTGGTTCGAAGAAGCCGGCCATGTGCTTGTTGCAATGCCCGGCGTTCCGTTCGAAACCGAAGGCATGATTTCAGGCGAAGCAGGCGAAGCCATTCGCTCTCACTTCCGTGCCGACAGCTATTCCGCCCATCACACCGTGTTGGCCTCGGGCATCACCGAATCGGCACTGGCTTCGAGTCTTGAAACTTTCGAAGCCTCGATTGAGCCGAACGGCCATCTGGCCTATCTGCCCTCACCCGGATATATACGGCTGCGGCTCGATGTAACAGCTCCGAGCCCGGATGAGGCACAGCAGCTGATACAGCCTATGTCCGAACTGTTGAAGACCCGGCTCGGCAGTCATCTGCTCTATGACGGCGACTCCACTCCGGCAGAGATGGTAATAGATTTATTACGCCGACGCGGCATGAGCATGGGCACTGCCGAAAGCTGCACCGGCGGCAACATAGCCCACAGCATAACAGCGGTGCCGGGCGCGAGCGATGTATTTGCCGGCAGTGTGGTAAGTTACAGCAACAGTGTGAAAGAAAACACACTCGGAGTAAGTGCCGAATCATTGGCCACCTATGGCGCTGTAAGCGAGGCCGTAGTGCGGCAGATGGCAGAAGGCGCATGCCGGGTGCTGGGCACCGACTGTGCCGTAGCCACATCGGGCATAGCCGGTCCGGGAGGCGGAACGCCTGAAAAACCCGTCGGCACGGTATGGATAGCGGTATGCACGCCAAACAAAACCGAAGCAAAGTGTCTGCGTCTGCCTGGCAACCGCAGCCGGGTAA
>JAIDBM010000060.1 GCA_029056365.1 Muribaculaceae bacterium
CGGCCGTGTTTATGTTTCCGAATGCTTCGGTACCACCCCATAGTCCTGCGGCGGTCTTTACCGGGTAAGCGCTTGCAGGCACTGAGTATATGGCGTTTATGACTTCATCAGCCGTGATGCTGCCGGGACGTTTGGTTTCCTGGAACATTCCGAACAGATTTACCGACATTTCGGTCGAGGAGGTGATGTTGAAGTCAAGATTCGTGCGGATATTCGCCTTGGACTGCCGTAGCTGTGCGTTATAGTCGGGTTGCGCGGCATCTTTCAGGCCTCCGCGTGCGTCCACGAAGTCGATGTTTGTATAGTATTTGACTTTGCTTGTTCCGCCATAAACCGAAACGTATGCGTGGTCTTCCTCACCCCTGTTTCTGAAAGTGACGTCGCGCCAGTTTACATTCGGATACATAATGGCGTCGGAACCATCGCGGAACAGGGCAAGTTCCTGATCGGTATATGCTGCCGAGAGTCCGTCATTGAGGCGGGCACGGTTCAGGGCGTTGGCATAGGTGTAGCCGTCGACCATGTCGGCGAACCGGGGATCAAACGAGAACTTGTGGCTGTAGTCCACTTTTACATGAGTCTTGCCCTCGGCGCCTCGTTTTGTTTTTACAAGTATTGCACCGTTTACACCTTCGTGGCCTAAAAGAGCTGTCGCCGCCGCGTCTTTCAGCACTGTCACACTCTCGACTTCCTCCACGCTCAGACGGTCGATCGGACGTTCGTAACCGTCGACAAGAATAAGTATGCTTTTGTCGTTAAGAGTATGATATCCGCGGATATTGAAAGAAGCGCCTTTGTTTTCATCGGCGGCAAAACCACCTTGCGAAAGTGCGGTCAGGCCGGGCAGACGTCCGTAAAGTGCCTGTGCGAGATTGGTTGCTGATGTCTGCTGCAGTTCCTCACCCGAGATTGTTGTGGCTGCTGCGGTGCTGAAGAAATCGCTGATTTCCACACCGTAGCCTAAATCGTAGGCATAGGCGTTTTTGTCGTTGAGTGTGACTTGCGCGTTTCCCGACAATGTTGCGGTAACGGTTGCAATCGCCAACAATTTATTCATATTCATAGTTAAAGTCTTTCAGATAATTTAATTAAGGATTACCAGCCGGGATTTTGATTCAATCCGTAGCCCTTGTTGATTTCTTCGCGTGAGATGGGCGACAGATACCATTTGTCGTTCCATTTGCTTGTCTGGTTGTCGGTATCCCACCAGACACGGATGTTGTTCGTACAAGGCTGTTTTTCATATATGCAGTTCGGCCAGGGTTCGCCGGGCTGGAGGCTTGTGTCGCCGTTGTAGTCTTCAGACAGCATTTTGTTGCCGTTGGCATCCTTGCGCCACATGCGCAGCTGATGAACTTGCTTTTTGAAAATGTCGGAGCGTTTGTAACGCACCAGGTCGTACCAGCGCTGGTCTTCGAAGCCGAACTCGCATGCGCGTTCGCGGAGGAGCTGTTCGATGAAATTCGCTTTGTCGGTCGTAAGGTTCAGCGAGGGATTCATTGCTTCCGCCTTTCCAAGTCCGACGCGTGCGCGAACCTTGTTCATCTCCTCGCAGGCCTTGGGAAGATTGCCTGTCTGGGCAAGAGCCTCGGCATAGCAGAGGTGTATGTCGGCCATGCGCAGATATGCGTAGTTGGTGGGATAGTATGCGGCATATCCGTCGTCGCGCATATATTTGAACAGTTTCAGGCGGGTCGACCACGGATTGTCGGTTACAGCCGGGTTGAACGAAAGGTCGACGTTTCCTCCGTCCCACAACTCTACGCTCGAAAAGCCCCGATATTGTTCCACAAGGTTGTTGCGTGAAGTAACCATGGTTTCGTAAAGACGTGGGTCGCGTTTTGCAAAAATGTCCACATTTTCGGGGTTGTCGGTGTTGAACACGTTGTCGTACGGGAAGTTGCGGCCGTCGGCCATGCCGAACATCTCCATAAATTCAACAGTAAACAGCGACATGCCGAATTCGTCCATGCCCTCGACATTCCAGTCGCCGTTCCATGCGTTGTCGCCAAGGCCGGCATGAACTTCAATCACTTTTTCGCTGTTGCCACGGAACCAGTATGCCGAGCGATAGGCGTTGCAATAATCCTGTTCGCTTGTGCCGGCAGGCTGTACCAGAGCGAAGTAGTTGCCGTTTGCACTGTTTGCCTTGAAGAAGTCTTCGCAGGCTTTCAGCGCTTTATCCCAGAGTTCGGGCATATATCTGCCGGTCCACACCTGATGTATGTCCTGATTGTCTTCCGACCGGGTGAACTCAAGATATGGTTTGTCGGAGTTGAACAGAGGCGATGCCACGAAATTCCATAGTTTCACACGCAGACCGTAGGCCGAACCTTTTGTCAGACGTCCCGAATTCGTCGCCTGGTCCTGAACGTAGAACGGCAGGCCGGGTTCGTTGATGGCATTCTGAATCAGCTCGTCGATGAACTCTGCGGTTTCGAGTACGGTGAGTCGACGGCCGTCGACTACATCGGCGGCTTCATACGAGCGGTCTACTTTGGGGAGTCCTCCGAAGTTGCGGAAGGCGTCGAGATAACGCGATGCCATGATAACGTAGGCTTCGCCGCGAAGCTGGCTCTTTTCGGTTTCGCTGAGGTCGGGCACACGGTTGATGTTCTCGACAAAAATCCAGCCTTCGCGGATTGTACGCCAGATTCCTACACGCGCATTTCCGTCGCCGTTGGCAATGAAGGGAAATTTAACGAAGCCGCCGTTGTCCTGGTCGGTTTCGGTGAGGTCGCCTCCGTAATATTTGCCGAGATTGTGCCATCCGCAGTACGACTGGCATATGTCGGTAAGTGCATCGGGATGCGAGTACCATACAGCGCCGGTATAGGTGAACGGGTTGTGCATGGAACCGTATATATGCCACAGGAAACGTTTGGCGTTTTCACCCTGGGAAAAAATAGAGTCTACGGTAACATCTACACCGGGTTGCTTTTCCAGAAATTCATCGCCGAGGTTGATGTTGTCGACACAGGAGCAGAGAGAGCCTGCGCCCATGATGATGCCGACAGCTCCGATGAAGCATGCAGTTTTTATTTTGAGCTTATTTACGAGATTCATTGTTGGAATTTTAGAAGTTGACATTGATACCGAAATTGTAAACACGGGTCATGGGATAGCGTGTGCTGCCATAACCGGCCTGTGCTTCGGGGTCGTTGGCCTTGAAACTTGTGAATGTAAGCAGGTTATAGCCGTTGGCATAAACACGGATGTTGTTTATGGGAACTCCGGGAATGCGGAACGAATAGCCTATCTCGATGTTTTTCAGACGGATATACGAAGCGTCTACCATCCAGGGCCTGGAAAGGGAGCCGTTGTGTTCGCGGGCCGACTTTTCGAGCGATATGCGCGGGAGAATCGCATCGGGATTTTCTTCTGTCCATGAGTTTTCATATACCCATTTGTTGAGCATCGACATATTGCCTGTTCCGAATGCCGGGGTATAGAAAGAGCTGAGCTGTCGGTTTACGTGTGTTGCGCCTACCCAGGTCATGGAGAAGTCCAGACCTTTCCAGTTGAGCGAGCCCATGATGCTGCCTGTGTATTCGGGGATGTCGCTGTAGCCGATGGCATGAACATCGTTTGCATCGACTTTTCCATCGCCGGTGAGGTCCACAAACACGCTGTCGCCGGGACGGAGTGTGATCTGCTGGTCGGGCATTTCCACACCGTAGGTCGTTTTATAACGTTCTTCGGTTTCTCCGGGAACGTAGAATTCAAAGAACTCGTAGCCGAACGGCTGGCCTACGGGATGTCCGGTGTGGTACATGTGGGGGAATTCCTTTTTTACTTCGGCCATTTCTATGATTTTGTTCCGGGCAAAGGCGAAAGAGGGTGAAATGGAGTAGTTCACATCGCCTATACGGTCGGCCCACCGGAGAACGATTTCGTAGCCATGGTTCTTGACGCGTCCGAAGTTGATGGAGTTGGGCTGCAGGGCCGAGATACCTGCTATAGTGGTTTCGTTGGAAACAAGAATGTTTTTGCGGTCTTCGGTAAAGTAGTCGAAGCCAAGGCTGAGACGGTCTTTAAAGAAACGTATGTCAATGCCATAGTTCTGTTTGGTGGCTGTTTCCCATGTTACATCAGGGTTGCCTGTGCTCGACTCGCGTGCGCCGGCCATCCACGAACCGTTGTTTATGCCGAAGTTGCCGGTACGGTCGTTGGTGAACCATGCTCCGCCATAATTGTTGTAATACTCCCATGAACCGGGCAGGTAGAGGAAGCGTCCGACGCCTTGGTCGTTGCCCACCTTGCCTATCGAACCTCTTATCTTGAAATAAGATACAACCTGACGCAGGGGTTCCCAGAAGTTTTCGGACGATGCGATCCAGCCGATGGATGCCGAGGGGAAGAAACCGAAGCGTTTGCCCTTGGCAAAGTTTTCAGAGCCGTTGTAGCCCATGTTGACATCAAGCATATACTTGGTGTCAAAGTCGTATGTAGCACGGGCCACCATGCCTACATAGCCACGGGGAATGGAGTTGTAGATTCCTCCGGGATAGTAGTTTTTCGATTCGTTGTAGAGAACAAGCGCACCCACATTGTGAGACCCGAACTTGCGGCTGTAGTTCAATGCGGCTTCGGCATACCAGTTGCGGCCGCCCCATTTGGCTTCTTCGTAGCCCAGAGGCCATGTGTCGCCCTGACGTACATATACGATTTTAGGCGAGCCGTCGGCTTCGAATTCTCCTCTGGCTATGGTTGCCTTGTAGTTGATTCCGTCGCCGGTGGTACGGGCTTTCTGCATCGTATGGTTGGAGTTATATGAACCCTTGATGCGGAAATCCAGTCCGGGAGTAATGAAATCGAGTTTCAGTTTATACTGAAGGTCAAGATTCACAACGTTTTCGGTCTGTGTCGTGTAACCGTGCTGATAAATCAGTCCGAGACCGTCGGAACCTATCGCTCCAACGAGGTCGGGGTCGGATACAATGCGACGGCCGTAGGCATCGAGTCCGTATCCGGCCATAGGCATACCGTTGTTAAGAAGACCTTCCACGCCGAACACGCCCGACTGACCGTTGTATTCGCCGTTGCCGATGGAGTTGCGTTTGCCTATGCGGCCACCGATGCCTATGGAGATTGAACTCCGGCTTGAAAGGTCCACATCGAGGTTCGCGCGGTAGTTGTAGCGGCGGTATTTGAAGTTGGCGTCTTTCCCCTGGTCGAAGGTTTTGAACAGGCCGTCCTGGTTCAGCATGCCTACCGAAACAAAATAACGTGCGCGTTCAGTGCCACCGGATACATTGATATTGTATTGTTCCTGCCATGCATGGTCGTTCATCAGATAGGTAAACCAGTTTGTGCTCGGATATACTGTGGGCATATCCATGTCTTTCCAGTGCTGGATTGCTTCCTGCGAGTATTTCCAGCCCGAGGGGTCCACTCCTTCTACCGCCTGTGCGTGATTATATGCGGTGGCATATTCGTAGGAACTGGCCGGCTCAAGGAAACGGGAAATCTGTTGCAGACCGGCCGATGCAGTCAAAGTGACTGTCGGCTTGCCGATTCCGCCTCGGCGTGTTGTCACAAGAATTACGCCGTTTGCACCGCGTACACCGAATACCGCTGTAGCCGAGGCGTCTTTTAGAATTGAGATGTCCTGTACCTCGTTAGGGTCGATTTGGCTGAACGAGCGTTCCACACCGTCGACAAGAACCAGAGGTTCGGCGCTGTTGAACGAACCCACACCGCGCACACGGATAACGGGGTCGTCGGCGCCGGGTGCTCCGGAATACTGCACCGACTGGAGGCCGGGAAGTTTTCCTGAAAGGGCATTGCCGAGTGATGCTGCCGGCGACTTGAGAAGTTCTTTGCCCTCTACATTCGACACCGAACCGGTGAGTGTCACTTTGCGTTGTTGGCCGTAGCCGATTACAACCATCTCGTCGAGAGTTTCCGCGTTGTCTTTCAGAACCACATCGAGGGTGGATGTCGTTACAGTCACCTGCTTTGTGGCACAACCCACATAGGAGAACTCCAGAACAGTTCCTTTGGGAATGTTTGGCAACACATAATTGCCGTAGATGTCTGTTACCGTACCCTTCGACTTGTCTTTAGTCTGTACGGAGGCTCCAATTAGCGGCTCATCCTGCTCGTCGGTAACGCAACCTTGCACCGTCAGATTCTGGGCAAGGGCAACTCCCGGAAGCGATAGCATTATAACTAACGCCAACAAGAGTAGATGTACTCTGCTTGCTTTTTTCATTGGTAATAAATTTGCTGATTGGTTTAGTAATTTTATGAAATTTTTAACAAAATTACTGATGCGGCTTTGTTGCAGAGTTGAGAAATCGGTATTAAAGGTTTAATTACAACAATTATTGTTTTTTGTATGGCTTTCACAAGAGAGCGGGGTTGAAAAATTATCCGAACAGGTTGAAAATTCGTCATCGACGCGCCTGAAAATCGAAAAAAACTGCTGAAAAGCAGCTTTGCGCGTGTCCTATTGGGCGTTTTTTTGTTTTATGTGCCATTTTTTACGAAATCCGTACCGGTGGTTCAACCGGCAGTGGCTAATTTTGCAGGCAATACCAGAACACTATGAAACTACAGATATTATGTATCATGGCGGCTGTATCGCTTATGCCGCAGGCTGCAAGTATGGCGGCCGCTGATAATCCGGTTCTGCCCGGCTTCCATGCCGATCCGGAAATCCTTTACTCGGAGAATACAGGCAAGTATTACATCTATTCCACTACCGACGGCACTCCGGGGTGGGGCGGACATTATTTCCATGTGTTTTCATCGGATAATCTCACCAGCTGGACCGATGAAGGCATAATGCTCGACCTGAAAGGTCCTCAGGTGCCGTGGGCCAGCGGCAATGCATGGGCCCCTGCCATAATCGAGCGGCGTCAGCCCGATGGCAGCTACAGATACTACTTCTATTACAGCGGCCACTCGCCCGAACTGAACCGCAAGGCAATCGGAGTGGCTGTAGCCTACAGTCCTACGGGTCCGTTCCGCGATTCAGGTAAACCGATAGTAGGTGAATCACCCACCGGATTCGGCCAGGAAATCGATGTGGATGTGTTCCGCGACCCGGTAAGCGGCAAATATTTCCTCTACTGGGGAAACGGCTACATGGCCGGAGCCGAACTCAACGACGACATGGTTTCGATACGCCCGGAGACTGTGAAAGTGATGACACCACAGGGAGGAACGCTCGCCGACTATAACTACCGCGAGGCTCCGTATGCGTTCTACCGCAACGGCACATACTATTTCACCTGGAGCGTCGACGATACCGGCTCGCCCAATTATCATGTGGCATATGGCACGGCCGATTCGCCGTTAGGTGACATCCGGGTTGCCGCCGACCCGGTGATACTGATTCAGAATCCCGCCTTGAATATATACGGGCCGGCCCACAACTCGGTGATAAACCTGCCGGGCACCGACGATTGGCGCATTGTGTATCACCGCATCAACGCCGACTATCTCAACGATGGTCCTGGCATACACCGGGAGGTATGTATCGACCGTCTGGAGTTCAACCCCGACGGCACAATCCGAAAAGTAGAGCCAACCGAATAATTTGGTAAATGATTAATGTCAAGACTTGCTCTTGTTCTCTGGTCCATATTTAAGACCATAGAACCATAGAACTATAGGTCTCTTGTTCTCTGGTCCTCTGGTCCAATTATAAGACCATAGAACCATAGAACTATAGGTGCTCTTGTTCTCTGGTACTCTGGTCTAATTATAAGACCATAGAACCATAGAACTATAGGTCTCTTGTTCTTTGGTACTCTGGTCCAAATTTAAGACCATAGAACCATAGGACTATAGATCTCTGGTGCTCTGGTCCAATTTTAAGACCATAGAATCATAGTCTAAAAAATGTGCATGGGTGTGTATTTATTACCCTGGTTCTTAGAACCGTGCAAGTCGTCGGCGGGGTCGCCGACGTTACTCATTTTTCCAGGCTAAAGAACGAGAGAAAATCTATAGAACTATAAATCTTTGGTTCTCTGGTACTCTGGTCCAATTATAAGACCATAGAACTATAGAACTCTGGTTCTTTGGGACTCTGGTCCAATTTTAAGACCATAGGGCACTATATCAGCGACAGGTTTATGCGTCGGCGCAGTGGATCGAGTTCGATAATACGGGCTTCGACCCGC
The DNA here is from genome assembly GCA_029056365.1 of Muribaculaceae bacterium. GTDB lineage: Bacteria > Bacteroidota > Bacteroidia > Bacteroidales > Muribaculaceae > CAG-873. The sequence continues at coordinate 8,139 of JAIDBM010000060.1, forward strand.
TGCCCTAATTTCAGCACATCGGAAACCGAACTTACGCGGCGCTGCGACAGACGGCTGATGTGGATAAGACCGTTTTCCTTTATTCCCAAGTCGACAAAAGCGCCGAATGCCGTTATGTTGTTGACTATGCCTGGAACCGTCATGCCCACGGCAAGTTCCTCGAAGTGCTCCACCGCCGGAACAAAGGCCTCGTTGTCGCCGTCAAGACGTGGGTCGCGACCCGGTTTGCGCAGTTCGGCCACGATGTCGGTCATGGTCTGCAGACCGCCTGTGCCTTTCTCCGCCAGAGCATTGATGTCAATTCGGTCGAGCAGAGACTGATTGGCAGGCAGACTTGCCGGGTCAGCGCCTATGCTTTTGGCCATTTCTTTCACAAGCTGATAGCTTTCGGGGTGTATGCCGGTGTTGTCGAGCGCTTCTTTTCCGCCGGGCACACGCAGGAATCCGGCGGCGAGTTCAAACGCCTTGTCACCCAGACGAGGCACCTTCTTAAGGTCGCGGCGCGAGGCGAAATCGCCGTTGGCCGCACGGTATGTAACTATGTTCGCGGCCAGAGCCGGACCAATTCCCGACACATACGAAAGCAGTCGTTCGCTGGCAGTGTTCACATCCACGCCCACAGCGTTCACGCAGCTCATCACCGTATAGTCCAGCGCCTCTTTCAGCCGGTTCTGGTCCACATCGTGCTGGTACTGGCCCACTCCAATCGATTTGGGATCGATTTTAACCAGCTCGGCCAGAGGGTCGATAAGCCGTCGGCCTATCGAAACCGCGCCGCGCACCGTCACATCCTTGTCGGGGAATTCCTTGCGGGCCACATCGGAGGCCGAATACACCGATGCGCCGTTCTCGCTCACCACATACACCGAAGATGTCGGCAGAAGCTCGGAGCTTTTCAGGAACTTTTCGGTTTCGCGCGAGGCGGTGCCGTTGCCTAAGGCAATCACATCGAGCCGGTGACGTTTAATCATTCCCTCGAGTATACGCCTTGCCCCGACAATGTCGTTTTTCGGAGGCACCGGGTAAATTACGCTGTCTTCAAGCAGATTGCCTTGTTGGTCGAGCGCCACCACCTTGCAGCCGGTGCGGTAGCCGGGGTCGAGGGCCAGCACGCGGTGCCCCTTGAGCGGAGAGCCAAGCAGAAGCTGGCGAAGATTTCCGGCGAAAATATCAATGGCCACACGGTCGGCCTCCTCTTTCAGGGCGGCTGAGATTTCATTTTCGACCGAAGGCCTCAGCAAGCGTTTCGACGAGTCGCATACCGCCTCGGCTATAATCTCGGAACATTGACGGCTGGAATTGCGGGGAATAAAGGCTTTGCACAGCGCATTGTCGAGTTCCGCTCCCGACTCCGGCAGAACATACTTTGCCTTTATCAGACCTTCGGCCTCGGCCCGTCGCAAGGCCAGATACTGGTGCGATGAAATCCGGCGTACAGCATGGGTGAAACTGGCATATCCGGCGAATGGCGATGCTGTAAGCTCCGCCTCCTTGCCTTTGGCCACGGAGCAGACTATCTCCGATGAACGCTGATAACAGTTTCGCGTGATATTCCGCAGCCGGGTCGATTCCGAAGCCCATTCGGCTATTATGTCCATGGCTCCGGCAATGGCATCGTCGGTGTCCGCCACACCGTTCCGGCCAGCGAAAGCCGATGCCGACTTACGGCAGTCGGTTGAATTTCCGGCCATTATAATCCTGGCCAGAGGTTCGAGACCTTTTTCTCTCGCCACAGTGGCGCGGGTTCGTTTGCGCGGTTTGTAAGGAGCGTATATATCTTCTATTTCGGTAAGCGACGAAGCCTGGTCGAGCTTCGCGCGAATAGCATCGGTCATTGCGCCGGCCTCTTCGACAGCAGTGTATACAAAGGTACGTCGGTTGTCGATGTCGCGTTCGATTTTCAGTGCGGCCTCAATGGCGCGTACCTGTACTTCATCGAGCGAGCCGGTAAGTTCCTTGCGGTATCGGCTTATAAAAGGCACTGTAGCCCCTTCGCCGAGCAGCTTAACGGTGGCTTCAACACCTTTCAGAGGCAGACCGCATCTGAGGGCGACAGCCTTGATTATTTTCTGTTCCATATGCAAAGTTACAAAATATTATGTAACTCCCTTTATAAAATATTTTGTAACTTTGCACCCGAAAAACGATGAAGAAATTATAAATGATGAGTGATGAATTTATCTATAGTTTTATCGACTCAAAAAAAAAGACCAGAGAACGAGAGAAAAATGAGTAACGTCGGCGACCCCGCCGACGACTTGCACGGTTCTAAGAACCAGGGTAATAA
>JAIDBM010000061.1 GCA_029056365.1 Muribaculaceae bacterium
ATAGCCTTGTCGAAGTTTATCTTTTTTGCGAATTCAATCTTTTTACCGAATAGAATCTTGCTCGACAACAGAAAGTTTGGCTGGAATTTCGCGGTCACGCCGCCCCAGCGGTAAAATACGGTAGGGATGTCGCTCATATAAAACGACTTCGCCTTATGATAAAGCTGCATACCCAATGCAAGGTCCTCGCCGAATTTCAATCCACTTCTGCTCAGGTCAGAGGTGAAAAGTTTCCGGTCGAACAAGGCTCCCCACATTGTAACCGGCACGATATTCACGCCGAAATATGAGATAAACAGCTTGTTTTTTTCTTCGCCGTCTATTACCCTGTTGCAGAATTCAGGATTAAGATGGCACAGGTGCTTTATGCCTAGGCGCGATGAATACACACGCCAGTTGGAGGTATATACAATGTCGACTTTCTTGTTTTCGGCTATATTCACCATGGTTTCAACCGCATCCGGCGCGAACCAGTCATCGCTGTCAAGGAATGTGATATAATCGCCGGTTGCCACTTCAATACCTGAAAAACGGGCAAAGTCCACGCCCTCATTCTTGGATTTATCCACCACCTTGACCCGCTTGTCGAGCCGTGCGAACTTCTGTATAATCTGAAGTGTATTATCTGTTGAGCAGTCGTTTACCAGAATGATTTCAATGTTTCTATAGCTCTGGTCGAGAATCGAGCGGACAGTCTTGTCGAGAAACACAGCGGCATTGTATGCCGGCACGATTATGGATACTTTGGGATTCATAGCGAATTGAATAGATTGAGCCAGCGATTGCAAATATTGTCCATAGAGAAGACGGCGACTTTCTTTCTGGCTTCCTCTGCCATCTGCAGCCGCAGGTTTTCATCGTCCATCATCTTACGGCAGGCATCGACAAATGCATTTTCATCAAGATCAGGAACAATCATGCCGTTGACCTCATTGTCGATAATATCGTGGAAGGCCGCAGAGTTGTCAAAAACAACCGGTACGCATCCGTGGGCCATGGCTTCGAGCAGAACCATACCGAATCCTTCGCTATACGATGGGAAGGCGAAAATGC
>JAIDBM010000062.1 GCA_029056365.1 Muribaculaceae bacterium
CGGCAACATATAATCCACCATCTTTTCTCTGAAAAGAAACACCGAATCTGTATAAGTTGTCAAAGTGGAATATTCTCTGACATAGGCCAGAACATGCAACACCCGCCGTCGGCGCGATTCCACCACTACTTCGGGTAATTCTGATATATTTTCAGATAGGAAAATAGTATCCGGACACTCTTCCATGACTGTCTTTTCTTGAAATCCAAGATAGTGGATGGTTATCGGGTAGCTGTTCCTCGCCAACTTTGGTAATACTCCGTTGTCATCGGTCATGTCTATTACGACTCCATGCCTGTCGTAGACAGAGGCGTTTGGCAATGGAATACGTGTTATCGAATCAACAACCACGGCATTAATTCGGTTCCCGCCTTTGACCTGCGGTTTCCCATCTTTTACAACCACTCCATTGAGCTGCCGGGCTGAAAGCGTATCGGCCACAACCGTCTGAGCATAGGTGGCTATGCTATATAGAATTATTATGACAAGGAAGACTTTTTCCATAGCGATATATCTTAGACGCAAATTTACTCCAAATTACATTCAAGACCATCTTCCTAAACCTTATTTAATCTTAAAAGCCCGATAATTAGAGCCGGTTCGACAGAATGCGGATAATGCACTTCGGAATCAGCCGACTTCGTGCACCATGCCTCTGAACCTGCGGTATGGTACAACATGCAGGGCATCCGCATCGACGAACCCCGCAAACCCGGTCTGTATATCCGCAACGGTAAGAAAACAATAGTGAATTAGAGCATAGAACTCTTTCACAAACAGAAGCCGGAGGAACACGCCAAAATATGTCATGGCATGTTCCTCCGGTTTTTATTAGCTGACAGTGTCAGTCAACGATTATTTCATCGACAAAAATGAATGCCGGATATCCGGCGGCCAGGGTATGCCATGCCGGAATGTGCTTGAGGCTTTCAGCTTTCACTCTGAGATAACGCACCGTCTGCGGCTCGAATTCAATCCGGTGGCGGCGCAGTTCGTGGCTGTGATGGTCATCGACAGGATATTCCCGGCGTGCTATGGGTGTGAAGTTCTTACCATCGTCCGAGCCTTCGATTTCGATAAGCGGGGTATCATAAATCCATGCTCCCGGTTCGATGTAGTTACACAGCGACACACTGCTCACCTGAGTACCCTCGCCGAGATCTATCACCGCATCGAGATCAGCCACCTGGAAACCGAGCCAGTTCCCATCGGCATATATGTCGGAACCGTATTTGCCGTCGACAAGTGTCTGTGCCCCGTTTCCGGCATAGGAGCGGTGGGGCGGAACGGCAAGAGTAATCGGACGGCACGTAGCCTTGTTGAAAGTAACACTGTCGGTATATATCTTCGACCGGCTGTCGGAACGCACTGCAACAGCCTTGACGATACATGTTGAATCGAGCATGAACGGTCCGCTGTAGGCTGCCGATGCCTCCGTCGGGTCGGTTCCGTCGGTGGTGTAGTATATAGGCGCGTCATCTACAGTAAAGAGGCTCACCTCAATGGCATGCTCCTCGGGTTTCGGAGTAAGGCGCCCGCTTATATTGTACAGATGGGTGGCATAGCGGTATCCGTTTGCCTTGTAGTGCGCTATGAGCTGCGACAGACGTTTGGTAAACGATTCGTAGTCGCGTCTTTCGGGGTTACACCACTGAACTTCGCTCAATGCCGCCATGCGGGGCAGAACGGCGTACTGGACGCCACTGAAGGTAGGAATGTATTCGGTCCACAAATTGGCCTGCACACCTATGATATGCGCTTTTTCCTCATCACTGAGATCATCGGGTGTAGGATTGAAATTATAAACTTTTTCAACCGGCAGATAGCCGCCTGCCGCATCAGGTTCGCCCGGGTCGCGGTCGAGAGTCTGATAGTAGTCGAAATACATGTAGCCGGTAGGAGTCATTATGGCATCGTGCCCCATTCTGGCGGCAACCTTGGCTCCCTGCTCGGTCTGCCACGACATCACAACCGCTCCCGGAGCCAGACCGCCCTCAAGAGTCTCGTCCCAGCCTATCATTTTGCGTCCGTGGGCAGTAAGGAAGTCGCTGGCATGATGTATCAGATAGCTCTGGAGCTGTTCTTCCACCGTACCCTTTTCGCTGGCCTTCAAACCGAGCTGCCGTGCCTTGGCGTGACATTTCGCACAGTCTTTCCAGCGCAGTTTCGGACATTCGTCGCCTCCCACATGTATATACTCCGACGGGAATATATCAAGCACCTCTGCAAGCACGTCGTCGATAAAAGCAGGCACCGAGTCGTTTCCGGCGCAAAGCACATCCTCGCTCACGCCCCATCGCAGCCATACCTCGTACGGTCCACCGGTACAGCCGAGTTCCGGATAAGCCTTCAAGGCTCCGAGCATATGGCCGGGCATATCGATTTCAGGAATCACGGTTATATGGCGGTCGGCGGCATACCGTACTATGTCGCGGGCCTCCTCCTGAGTGTAGAATCCGCCATAGGGAATGGAGTCCGACGAGCTCATGTCGTGGCCGATACAAGTGCCGTTACGTTTCGAACCCACTTCTGTAAGGAGCGGCCGGCTTTTGATTTCAAGGCGCCAGCCCTGGTCGTCGGTCAGATGCCAGTGGAAGCGATTGATATTATGCAGCGCGAGCATGTCGATATAAGTCTTCACCGAATCGACCGGAAACCAGTGGCGGCTTACATCAAGATGCGCTCCACGGTAGGCGAAGCGCGGATAGTCGGTAATCACCACAGGCGGAAATTTCACATCAGCGCCATCGGTAGCACCGGGTATCGATTTACGCAATGTCTGAATTCCGTAGAAGGCTCCGGCGGCGCTGCTTCCGCATATGCTGATGCCGTTGCGGTTCACAGAGAGTGTATAGGCCTCCGGATTAGCATCGCTGTTGCCAAGCGAGAGTGTTATCGCATTTGACTCAGGCACCGATTCAACTATTTCGGGGGTATGTCCGGTGAGGTCGCCGATATATCCGGCAAGAAGTTCGGCATCGCGCCGCAGCGCCGAGTCGGCTGTCGTATATGCTATGACGGTTGATTTGTCGAGAACGAAACTATCGCCATCGGCCATGTCAATCTGTTGAGGCAGCGGAATCACATCATAGTCGGCAGTGACTTCCCTGGAAGTACAGGCAGTGAGGACAAATCCTGCCGCCACCGCCATCAGAAAACGTAGTCTGTTGATTTTCATATGGTAATTCAAGGTTAATATTTTCACAAAGTTAAATAAAAAGAGCGATTACTCCAATATCGGCCTACTTTTTCAGGCAATTGTCGAGCGCGGACTCAATGGCATTGCGGTCGAGATGCTGGCCTATAATCACGAGCTTGGTCATACGGTCGCCCACCTCCGGATCCCAGTCGGCGGCGAGCCTCGGGTCAGCATCCATCAACTCCTGCAATTCATCAGCCGGAGCTGTCGCATACCAGTAGCCGGCCTCCTGCAGTTTCTTCTGCACTCCGGCCTGCTCGAACAGATACGACATGTCGGTGTTGTCGGCGAGATAGATTATTCCTTTGGTCCGGATTATATTCCGTGGCCACTGTTTGTCGCAGAAATAGTCAAAGCGGTTGAGGTCGAAGGGTTTGCGCCGATAGTACACAAAAGTCTGTATGCCATATTCTCCGGCTTCACCCTCTCCATGTGCGTGATGATGGCCGCATGTGCAATGACCGTCGCCCTCACAGCCGTCGTCGTGGCAGTGATGGTGGTGCTCCTCACCGTGGTCATGATGGTGCTCCGTGTGGCGGCATTCCTCCGGGTCCGGAGCCTCAAGTTCTTTCACCCAGGTGGCGGAAGTGGCCACGTCTTCAAAATCGAAGCGGGCGGTATCGAGTATGCATCCGAGGTCAATATCGCAGTAGTCGCAGCCAATAATCTGTGCCTTCGGCTGAATGGCCCGCACTATGGCGCGTATTCGCGCGGCCTCTTCGGCCGACACCTCGCTTATCTTGTTCAGCAGGATAATGTTGCAGAATTCAATCTGCTGGATAATAAGATTCGACAAATCGTCATCGCTCTCCGCCGCCCTTTCGCCGAGCTGTTCGCCGCAGGCAAACTCGCTCTGCAGGCGCAGGGCATCGACCACAGTCACTATGCAGTCGAGAACCGGCAGACTGCCGTTGAAGCCCGGACCAGCCATTGCCGGAATAGTACAAATACTCTGCGCTATCGGAGCCGGCTCGCATATGCCGCTGGCTTCTATCACTATATAGTCGAAACGTCCGGTACTGGTAATATCGGTAATCTGTTTGATAAGGTCCATCTTAAGTGTGCAGCATATGCAGCCGTTCTGCAATGCCACAAGATCGTCCGAGGCCTGGTCCTGCCCCACCACACCGCCTTTCTGAATCAGTGCGGCATCAATGTTCACCTCGCCGATATCGTTTACGATAACGGCAAAACGTATTCCCCGCCGGTTGTCGAGAATACGGTTCAGAAGTGTTGTCTTACCGCTGCCGAGGTATCCCGTCAACAGCAGCACAGGTATATTTTTATTCATATTCCGAGTGTTCATTATATTTGCAAATTTACGAATTAAAATCGGAATTACCGGCTTGCCGCTATCCCGAAAATCGTTAACTTTGCAGATATGGACAATACAAACATTCCCGACTGGGCATTCCGGATGAACTGCGCAGTCACCGTGGCCGATGCCCGCTGTAATATTATTTATATGAACGAACGCTCCCGTCAGACATTTGCCTCACGCGGAGGCGCCGACCTGATCGGACACAATCTCATGGACTATCACAACGAACGGTCGAAGGCCATCATACTCCGCCTGCTGTCGGAAGGCGGGTCCAACGCCTACACAATCGAAAAAGAGGGAGTTAGAAAAATGATTTTCCAGTCGGCATGGTTCGATGAACATGGCAATGTGGCCGGACTCGTGGAGCTTTCCATGGTCATACCCGACGATATGCCCAACTACATTCGCAGCTAATAACCGTACCATGGCCGGATATCCCATTGATTTCAACGCAGGCGGCAGAGTGTCGGCAGGCGTATGCTCCGATGCCAATACTCTCGGGAACACCATACTGCTGCCATCGCAGACTCACAGCTGCAATGTCGCCGTTGCCGACAGGATGTGCGTTCTGCCCGACACCGATGCTGTCGTAACACGTGTGCCGGGCCTCAGAATAGGCATCCGCACCGCCGACTGCATCCCCCTGCTGCTGTACGCGCCCGACATCGGGGCCATTGCGGCCATACACGCCGGCTGGCGCGGTTCGCTCGGCGGAATTGCCACCCGCACTGTATCGGTCCTGCAAGGCATCGGAGCCGATGTGTCATTGCTTCAGGCCGCATTCGGCCCGGGCATTTGTGTGAGCTGTTATGAGGTGAGCGCCGAACTTGCCGAAGAATTCCGCAAGGCCGGCTTTTCCGACTGCATAGCCGGAACAAGGCATCTCGACCTTGAAGCGGTGAACCGCCGCCGACTCACCGACATGGGCGTGCCGCCGGAAAATATAAGGCCGAAGTCCCGTTGTACATTCGAGACTCCGGCCTTGCCGTCGTGGCGGCGCGATGCCACCACGAAAAGATTGGTAAGCTGGATTGAGCTACATCAGCTCACCACCACCAGATGATATTTCTTTTTGCCCTGCTGAGCCAGAAGATATTTGTCGTTCAGAAGCATTGACGCATCCACAGGAGCGTATACATCCTGCACTTTTTCCTTGTTCAGCGAAAAACCGCCCTGCTGGGCAAGTTTTCTCAGTTCGCCCTTCGAGGGGAATACCGGAGCGACATCGGTAAGGAGGTCGGCCAGCTTCACACCTTCCTCAATGGCGCTGCGCGGCACTTCATAGCGTGGCACACCGTCGAGCACGGCAAGAAGTGTTTCTTCGTCGAGCCTGTGCAGAATCTCGGCAGTGTCGTTGCCGAAGAGCACTCTCGAAGCCTCTACAGCGGTTTCATAGTCCTCGGCCGAGTGTACCATTGTGGTGATTTCCTTTGCCAGACGTTTCTGCAGCGGACGCCGGCCCGGATCGGCCGCCTGCTCCTCGACAAGGGCATCGATTTCCTCTTTTGAAAGCTCGGTGAATATTTTTATATACTTGGCGGCGTCATCGTCTGATACATTAAGCCAGAACTGATAGAATTTATAGGGCGATGTATAGCGACGGTCGAGCCACACGTTGCCGCTTTCGGTTTTACCGAATTTACCTCCGTCGGCCTTTGTAATCAACGGGCAGGTAAGGGCGAAGGCCTCGCCTCCGAGAGTACGGCGTATGAGTTCGGTTCCGGTGGTGATATTTCCCCACTGGTCCGAACCGCCGAGCTGGAGCCTGCAGTTCTTGTCTTTATACAGAGTCAGAAAATCGTATCCCTGTACCAGCTGGTATGAAAATTCGGTAAACGACATGCCCTGCTGCGACTCGCCGTTCAGACGTTTCTTCACCGAGTCCTTGGCCATCATGTAGTTTACGGTTATATGCTTGCCTACATCGCGGATGAAGTCGAGGAAACTGAAGTTTTTCATCCAGTCGTAGTTGTTCACAAGTTCGGCGGCGTTCGGAGCATCCGAATCAAAGTCCAGAAAGCGTGCGAGCTGCTTTTTTATGGCCTCCTGGTTATGACGGAGCGTGTCCTCATCGAGAAGCTTGCGTTCCTGCGATTTCATCGACGGGTCGCCAATCATGCCGGTGGCGCCGCCCACCAGAGCTATTGGTTTGTGCCCTGCCCGCTGGAAATGCTTGAGCATCATCACACCCACGAGGTGTCCGATATGAAGCGAGTCGGCAGTCGGGTCAATGCCCAGATATGCTGTGGTCATGCCCGAGGCAAGCTGTTCTTCCGTTCCGGGCATCACGGTATGGATCATACCGCGCCATGTGAGTTCCTTGATAAAGTCCATTACATCTATATTTTATAGTTTTCAATAAATCGTTTTACTTCTCTGCCGGAGCCTTGTATCCGCCTACACATCTTGCGAAAGGCGTCGGCACCGGTGTCGAGAAATTCATGTCCTTGCGGGTGATCGGATGCACAAAGCGCAGTGTCATGGCGTGCAGGGCCACACGGTGTATCGGCGACGATTTCGCCCCATATTTCCGGTCGCCTGCTATCGGACAGCCTAAGTCGTGCATGTGCACACGAATCTGGTTTTTTCGTCCGGTGGCAAGCGAAAGTTCCACCAGCGAATATCCCTGCCCGCTGCGCAAGGTGCGGTATTCGGTCACGGCCCGTTTGCCTGCGGAGCTGTCGTCGGTGCTGTACACCACATGCTCGCTGTTTTCGGCAAGCAGGGTGTCGACAATGCCGGATGCCGGCTCGGGGCGTCCTTCCACAACGGCCAGATACCGGCGTTCAAGCACCATATTGTTCCAGTTGTGCTGCATTGTATCCTTTGCTTTGGCACTTTTGGCGAACATCATCAGTCCGGAGGTGTGCTGGTCGAGACGGTGCACAATGAAAAGCTTCTGGCGCGGATCGACACGCTTGAGATAATCGCGCAATATCGAATAGGCCGTCTCGCGTTTCCGTCCGGTATCCGATGCCACCGACAGCAGTCCGTATCCTTTGTTCACCACCAGAATGTCATCGTCTTCGTACACTATCGACACACGCTTGGAATCGAGAGTCTGGAATTCGCGCGAAGTGTTTATTTCAACAATATCGCCCGGATAAAGCGCTTCATCGAACTGGCGGGTGATGTTTCCGTTTACCCTTACCTGATTGTGTTTCAGAAAGTCTTTTACCGTCATACGTTTGCGCTCGGGCATGGATGCGAACATGAAATCAAGCAGTTTCAGAGAATGCTCACTCTCTGACTCTTCCTGCCCGTCGGCGGGCACGCCGCCTTTATCCGTTGTCATTACCTCGAAACGCAGAATCACGTCCGGACGAAAAGGAGCGCGTTCGGCTCCCGGTTTTGTTCTCAATTGTTTTGCCATTATTTTTTCGCCGTTTTCCGGGCGCTCCGTTTTGGTTTGTCTTCCTGACTTTTCACAATTTCCATCGCCTCGTCGAGCGAGAGTGCGGCTGGTTCGGAAACCGTCTTGGGTATCTTGTAGTTGCCGCCTTTATAAGCGATATACACTCCGTAACGGCCATTGAGTATCTTGAGTTCGGGTTCGGAATCGAATTCCTTCACCACCTTTTTGCTTTCAGCTTCCCGCTTTGCCGTAATAAGTTCGATGGCCTCGGCAAGCGACAGTTCGGCAGGTTCGGTTCCTTTGGGAATCGATACGAATTTGCCGTCGTGGCGCACATATGGTCCGAAACGTCCTATTGCCACAGTCACATCCTTTTCCTCGAAACTGCCTATCACCCGTGGGAATTCAAAGAGTTTCAATGCTTCGTCGAGCGTTATGGTCGCCATCGACTGCCCCTTGAGCAACGATGCGAACCTCGGCTTTTCCTCTCCTTCGCTGTCGCCAATCTGCACAAGCGGACCAAAACGGCCGATTTTCACCGACACCGGTTTTCCGCTCGCCGGGTCCGTGCCGAGTGCTCGTTCGCCCACTTTGTGTTCGAGCTTGAGGTTAAGCGCTTTGTCGATTTCAGGATGAAAGGCGTCGTAAAACTGTCCTATCTCCTGGCTCCACCCGAGTTGTCCGTCGGCGATATCGTCGAATTTTTCCTCGACGCGTGCCGTGAAATTATAATCCAGTATGTCGGGGAAGTACTCGGTGAGGAATTCATTCACCACTGTTCCTATATCCGTGGGCACAAGTTTACCTTTGTTGCTGCCCACAGTCTCGGTTCGTACGGCCCTGTCAATACGGCCGTCCAAAAGAGTAAGTGTGTTATATTGACGCGGATGTCCGTCCTGCGTTCCTTTCTCCACATATTCTCTTTGCTGTATGGTTGATATGGTGGGGGCATAGGTCGAGGGTCGTCCGATTCCGAGTTCTTCCATTTTCTTCACCAGAGATGCTTCTGTGTAGTGAGGCGGCTGCTGTGTGAAGCGCTCCATGGCTGTTATGGTATCGGCCTCCACAATCATGCCCTCGCTCAGAGGCGGCAACAATGCCGTGCGAGCCTCATCGGCGTTTTCATCGTCTGTACCTTCGGCGTACACCCGCAGGAATCCATCGAATTTCACCACCTCGCCGGTTGCCATGAATCGCTCGCTGCGGCGCGACGGAATTATCTCCACCGTGGTTTTCTCCATCTCGGCATCAGCCATCTGTGACGCCACAGTACGCTTCCATATAAGGGCATACAGGCGCTTCTCCTGAGGCGTTCCCTCGATTGTATGCATGCTCACATAAGTGGGTCGGATGGCCTCATGGGCTTCCTGCGCTCCTTTGGAACGTGTCTGGTAATGCCTTAGCTTATAGTAATCCGAGCCGATGTTTTTCTCGATTTCATCGCGAATGCCCGACAAAGCCTGGTCGGACAGATTCAACGAGTCGGTACGCATATAAGTGATATGTCCGGCCTCATAAAGCCGCTGCGCCACCATCATAGTCTGCGATACGGTAAAGCCGAGCTTGCGCGAAGCCTCCTGCTGAAGAGTCGATGTCGTGAACGGGGGCGCAGGCACGCGGCGAAGCGGTTTCACCTGAACGTCTCCCACCGAAAAAGTGCTGTCCGAACAATCGTCAAGGAATTTTTCGGCAGACTTTTCATCCGGCAGACGCTGCGACAGCTCCGCTTTCAACACAGCCCCGCCGGGCGCGGTAAATGCGGCGGTGACACGATAATACGGTTCGGACTTGAATCGTTTGATTTCGTTCTCCCGCTCCACAATCAGACGCACCGCCACCGACTGCACTCTGCCTGCCGACAAAGCCGGTTTGATTTTCTTCCAGAGCACAGGCGACAGTTCAAATCCCACAATGCGGTCGAGCACACGCCGCGCCTGCTGGGCATCCACACGGTTGAGGTCAATCGCCCTGGGATTTTCTATAGCGTGCAGTATCGCAGGCCGGGTAATTTCATGAAACACTATGCGCTTGGCCTGCAAAGGGTCCAGACCGAGCACCTCGGCAAGATGCCAGGCAATGGCTTCTCCTTCGCGGTCCTCATCGGACGCGAGCCATACAGTTCCGGCCTGTTTCGCGGCCCGCCGCAATTCATCGACAAGGGCTTTCTTTTCCGCAGGTATCTCATACACCGGCTTAAAGCCGTTTTCGACATCAATGCTGAAACTTTTCTTTTTCAGGTCGCGTATATGTCCATAGCTCGACATCACCTTGAAGTCGGAACCAAGGAATTTTTCAATGGTTTTGGCTTTTGCCGGCGATTCGACTATGACGAGATTCTTTATCATATTTGTGTGTGGCGATTTGAGTTCGATTACGATTCAACCTGCAAAATTAGAAAAATTCCATTGACCGACCCAAGTTTTAATATAATTTAGGATTTTTCATAACAATATTCCGTCATTTCATCCTTGTTCCGTACGCCAGTGTGTTCATAGTGCTTCAGCCGACTGAGACCCCGTTCCCCACCTTAGATTTGCATCGGCAAACCGGAACTGAAATAGAAGTAGTAAATTTGCAGTAATAATAA
>JAIDBM010000063.1 GCA_029056365.1 Muribaculaceae bacterium
ATAAAATAACAGGCTTTTCGGAAGCACAAGACTTTTTTAAATGAAAGAGCCGTGGGGTGTCCGGACGATTGTCCGGCAGAATGCACACAAAGTGAATTCAAATTTTGCCGTTTGGCAAAAAAACACTATCTTTGCAGTTGAAAACAGAGGTCGCCGCAGGCGCCCTCTTTCTATGAAGAAAAATAGAACGTTCAAGATATGTCAGAAGAAAAAGAAGCCTACAGCGCCAGTAATATCCAGGTGCTTGAAGGTCTGGAAGCCGTGCGCAAACGCCCGGCCATGTATATAGGCGATATAAGCGCCAAAGGTCTCCATCATCTGGTTTATGAGGTAGTCGACAACTCTATCGATGAAGCTCTCGCCGGTTATGCAAAAGAAATCACTGTGACGATAAACCCCGACAACTCCATAACGGTTGTCGACGATGGCCGCGGTATACCTGTTGATCTCCACGAAAAAGAAGGTAAAAGCGCTCTTGAGGTAGTGCTTACCGTGCTTCATGCCGGTGGTAAATTCGACAAAAGTAATTATAAGGTCTCCGGAGGTCTGCACGGTGTGGGCGTCAGCTGTGTGAACGCGCTTTCCACCTATCTTCGTGCGGAAGTGCACCGCGACGGCAAGGCGTATGTTCAGGAATACAGCTGTGGCAAACCCACTACCGAACTGAGGGTTGTAGGCACCAGCAGTCACACCGGCACATCCATTACATTCAAACCCGACGGCAGCATATTCACTGTAACCGAGTACGATTACAAGACACTGGCGAACCGCCTGCGCGACCTCGCCTTCCTGAACGCCGGCATCACTCTGCATCTGACCGACTTGCGCGATGTGGACGAAAACGGCAAGCCGCATTCCGAAACATTCCATTCCGATACCGGCCTTTGCGAATTTGTCCGCTATATCGACTCCAACAAGGAATCGCTCATCGGCGATGTAATCCATCTCAATACCGAACGTCAGGGCATACCGGTTGAAGTGGCGCTGACCTACAACAACACCTACAACGAGAACGTGTACTCGTTTGTCAATAACATCAACACTATCGAGGGCGGTACTCATCTCACCGGATTCCGTCGCGGACTGACCTCCACGCTTAAGAAATACGCCGAAGACAACAACCTGCTCAAGAATGCCAAGGTGGAGATTTCGGGCGATGACTTCCGCGAAGGACTTACAGCCGTGGTGTCGGTAAAGGTGATGGAGCCGCAGTTCGAGGGCCAGACAAAGACAAAACTCGGCAACTCCGAAGTGGCCGGCGCAGTTTCCGCTGCAGTAAGCGAAGCCCTGAAATACTATCTTGAAGAGAACCCGGCTCAGGCCAAGACCATAGTAGCCAAAGTGGTTCTGGCGGCGCAGGCTCGTCATGCTGCAATCAATGCCCGCAAGAATGTGCTGCGCAAATCACCCCTCAGCGGAGGCGGACTCCCCGGCAAACTTGCCGACTGTTCGGCCCGTACCGCCGAAGACTGCGAACTGTTCATAGTCGAAGGTGATTCGGCAGGCGGTACAGCCAAGCAGGGCCGCGACCGCAGGTTCCAGGCCATTCTGCCGCTGCGCGGTAAAATTCTTAATGTCGAAAAAGCTATGGAGCACAAAATATTCGACAACGAGGAAATTACCAATCTGTTCAAGGCCATGCGTGTTACCATTGGCACGGAAGAAGACCCGAAAGAAGCCAATCTGAGCAAACTCGCCTACCACAAGATTATAATAATGACCGATGCCGATGTCGATGGTGCCCATATCGCCACTCTGCTGATGACGTTCTTCTTCCGCCGCATGCGTCCGGTGATAGAAAACGGATATCTGTATCTGGCCACACCGCCGCTTTACAAATGCAAGCTCGGCAAAAACGAAGAATATTGCTGGACCGACCAGCAGGTACAGCAGTTTATCTCGGCACATGGCGAGCGAACTACAGTGCAGCGATATAAAGGTCTCGGTGAAATGAGCGCCCAGGAACTGCGCGACACCACTATGTCGCCTGAACACCGCATGCTCAAGCAGGTGAATATAAGCGATGCCGCTGAAGCCGACCGTATTTTCTCCATGCTTATGGGTGAGGATGTGGGTCCGCGCCGCGACTTTATCGAGGCGAACGCAAACTATGCCAATATAGATGCGTAAACATTCCGCGAATATCAGATGTTGATGCATAAAAGGATGTAGGATTACACCCGGTAATCAATCATCAGCAAGTATTCGACAATTAAAACAATACAATAATGAGTGCCAGATCAAAGAGTATGAAGCCGCGTGAACTGCAGGAAGCTGTAGTGGAATACGTGGGCCGTCAGAAAAACAACACATATAATTACAAACAGGTGTCGCATGCCATAGGCGTCGGCACGGCGGCCGCGCAGCGTGCGGTGGCTCTTTATCTGGCCGAACTTGCATTCGATGGCTTCATAATAGAGGTAGCGCCAGGCAAATTCAAGTCGCCTGCCCGTACGGTAACAGCCACCGGTGTGTTTTCCCGAAGAAGCAACGGCACCAACAGTGTGATTACCGATGAAGACGGCGAGCAGATATTTGTTGCCGAGAGAAACAGTATGCATGCGCTCAACGGCGACCGTGTTACTATCGAAGTGGCGGCACGCGTGGCGGGTAAGGAGCCTGAAGCAGTTGTTACCGGAATAATCGAGAAAAAGGAACAGACATTCATAGGAACTCTGAAAGTCGACAAGCATTTCGCGTATCTGCTCACCGACAGCAAGTTCCTTGCATCCGACATATTCATCCCCAAGGCGAAGCTACGTGGCGGACAGACGGGCGACAAAGCGGTTGTGCAGATAACCGAGTGGCCCGATGACGCCAAGAATCCACGGGGCGAGGTTCTCGATGTGCTCGGACGCGCCGGAGAGAACAATACCGAAATCAATGCCATAATGGCGGAATTCGGCCTGCCGTATAAATATCCGCAGTCGGTGGAGAAAGCTGCCGATAAGATTGATGCCGGCATCACGCCTGAGGTAGTGGCGGCCCGCGAGGACATGCGTCCTGTGACGACATTCACTATCGACCCCAAGGACGCCAAGGACTTCGACGACGCGCTTTCGATACGGCGCCTGTTGAACGGAAACTACGAAGTGGGTGTGCATATAGCCGATGTCACACACTATGTGAAACCGGGTTCGATTATCGACCGTGAGGCCAGCGAGCGTGCAACTTCGGTATACCTTGTCGACAGGGTAGTGCCCATGTTGCCCGAACATCTGAGCAATGGCATATGTTCCTTGCGCCCCGATGAAGACAAACTCACCTTTTCCGTGATTTTTGAAATGACCGCGCAGGGCGATGTGGTAAATTCGCGCATAGCCCGTACGGTTATACGCAGCAACCGCCGTTTCACATACGAGGAGGCACAGGAGCGCATTGAATCAGGCAAAGGCGACTATGCCGATGAAATCAACATTCTCGACAAAATGGCAAAGGCATTGCGGGCCAGGCGTTATGAAAACGGGTCGGTGGAGTTCGACCGTGTGGAAGTGCGCTTCGAGATTGATGAGAACGGACACCCGCTGAGTGTTTATTTCAAGGAGTCGAAAGACGCCAACAAGCTCATAGAGGAGTTTATGCTTCTTGCCAACAGGCAGGTGGCCACAGTGATAGGAAAACCGGCCGGAAAGAAAAAACCGAAGGCGTTCGTATATCGTGTGCATGACATGCCCGAGCCGGGCAAACTTGCCGATTTGTCGGCGCTGGCGCGTAATTTCGGATATAAGGTGAAGACATCCGGAACTCCCCGCGATGTCAACCGTTCGATCAACCGCATGCTGGTTGACCTAAAGGGCAAAGGCGAGGAGAATTTCCTGTCGACACTAGCAATACGCTCCATGGCCAAGGCTGTGTATACTACTTCCAACATAGGTCACTATGGTCTTGGATTCGACTATTACACCCATTTCACATCGCCGATACGCCGTTATCCCGATATGATGGTTCATCGTCTGCTTGAGCGCTATCTCGGTGGTGCGAGGTCGGTGAATCTTGCAAAACTTGAAGAGGCCTGCAAGCATTCGTCGGAAATGGAACAGCTTGCCGCCAATGCCGAGCGTGCAAGCATAAAATACAAGCAGGTGGAGTATATGCAGGACCATATGGGCGAGATATACACCGGCGTGATTTCAGGAGTAACCGAATGGGGTATTTACGTTGAGCTTGACGAGAACAAGTGTGAGGGACTTGTGCCGGTGCGTGATCTTGCTGACGACTACTATGATTTTGACGAAAAGAACTTCTGTCTCGTAGGACGCCGTCACAACAACCGATACCGTCTTGGCGATGCCGTGAAGGTGCAGGTGGCACGTTGCAATCTGGAACGCAAGCAGCTCGATTTCGCTATTGTCGATCCGCGTACGGGGGTTGCTGCCGGAGCACCGGATTTTTCTTCGGGAGCCGGAGCCAAGGCCGCCGCTGACGCTATGCGAGGCTCACGCAAGAAGAACAGTCGCCGTCGTCGCCGCTGACGCGCTGCAAATGGTTCATGTAACTAATCGCGAAGCTTTTCAACAAGTAGCCATGCCTGTAGCGACAGTAGAGATAAACCGGCTGAAGATTTACGCATATCATGGAGTTTTCGGCCAGGAGACAGCCGTAGGCAACGATTTTGAGCTTACTGTTCATCTGGAGTATCCTTGTGCCGGAGCCATGCAGACCGATGAGCTTGAAGCCACAATAAGTTATGCCGATGTTATTACTCTGATTGAAAAAGAAATGAAGAAGCCGTCCAGACTTCTTGAAAACGTGGTTTACCGAATTTATACATCGATTGTGGCCGCTTATCCCAAGGTTTGCGGCGGTTATATCACGCTTCTGAAGCTTCATCCGCCATTGAGCGGACAGATGGAGTCGTGCGGCTTTACCTACCGATGGTAGTCTGTTTTATGAATATGTGAAATGTCGGCCTCCGTGACTGCGCAGGCGGTAGTACATTTTCCGCAGCGGGCGTGTGGCTACAAGCCAGGGCAGAGTAAGGAAAAGGTTTCGGCCGTTCATAGTCTTGAGCACGCTGCGCCAGCTCAGAATCAGCATTATAAAAATCGATAATCCGGATATTGCCGCAGAGCCGACTGTAATCCAGTTGTCGGTGTCGGATATGATGGCTGCAGCAGATGCAGCCGCCCACAGCCATAGCAGCCAGGAGCCAATAACCATGCGACGGCGTGCGCCATGACGGATGTGTTTGCCTGTGAAAGCACGTTTTATGGCGTCTTCGCCATAGGTGATGTTGAAAATGTCGCCGTCGAATCTCACAATCGAGTCGTCGCTGAGCTGTACTGCAGTATTGTCTGGTCGTGCGATTTCATTGATGAAAATGTCGTCGTCGCCGTGCTGTACGTTAAGCGAACGTGAGAAACCTTTGTTATTGAAGAATAATTCGCGGCGATATGCAAGGTTGTGCTCTGTTCCGCGATACGGACGATGCCGCAAGGCGGCAGTGATCCAAGTGGCGCAGTCGGCTGCATAGTCGAACGAGCGGCGTCGGCGTCCCCGCGCCACATCCTCGCCTTCGGCCGGAATGGCAACACCGGTCACCACTTCGATGGCGGCATCGGTGTTGAACGGACGCATCATCTCTGACAGCCATCGCCGGGAATCGATGCGCGATGTGGCTGTGGTCAGAACCACCACTTCGCCCCGTGCCGCTTTTACACCGAGTGTGAGCGCCAGCTTCTTGCGGCTGAGGCTTCTTGCTCCGTCGGGTGTGTAAGTCAGATATAGGTTGCGGTGCGCGAGCTGCAGTGAATCGATATAGTCGCGGACCTGGGCCGATTCGCCTTCATTCACAACAATAACCTCATAATCGCCTTCGTATTCCTGGTTCAGAAGAATTGGTATCAGTTGTTCCAGACCCGACATATCATCATGGCTATACACTATTATGGATGCGGATGCTGCGGTAAGGTCCGGATCAAGCGGGGTGGCCTCTTCATTGCAGTGCCGCCGCCATCGTCTGAGGCTGAACAGCGGCAGAGAGTAATACAGACAGAAAATCAAGGCCGTGGCCAAGGCCGTCCCCGACAGAATATATGTATATACAGGAATGTGAAGATCAAATACCATTTCGTTTTGCGGTTATGAAAGCACAAAGTTACGAAAAAAAAACGGATGTGCGTCGATTAAACACCGTTTCGATGATATTTGTTGAATGTAGCAGGAAATTGCGCGGATAGAGCATGGGAAAAGGAGTGACCGTTCAGTCGGCATCAGTCCGGTGAGCGGCCGGAAGCAACAGACATGCGTTCGAATAACTCTCCGGCAACTTTTTCCGATTCAAAATCAAGCGCAAGGCGGTATGCGTTTTTAGCCATTACGGAGCGTTGTTCATCGGTCAGTGCGATATATTTAAGCACACACGATGCAAGACTGTCCACATCTCCGGGTTTAAATAGATAGCCGTTCACGCCATCGGTGATATAGCCCTTTGGACCGGCCATGTTGCTTGCAACAACGGGCGTACATGCTGCCATGGCTTCAATGCCGACAAGACCGAGACTTTCGTTCAGAGATGAAGGGAAAACAAACAGGTCCATTTCCTTATAATACTGCGGCAGTTCTTCAGGAGCTTTGGCACCGAGGTATTGTATTTTGTGTGCGACTCCGGATTCAGCGATGCATTTTTCGAGTAAATGAGTCTGGCTACCGCGTCCGATGATTGTTGCCTCGCAGTCGATACCTTTTTTGTAGAGTATTCTTACAAGTTCAACAAACAGTTCCCAGCCTTTTCCGGAATCAATGCGTGAAACATATCCGAGCCGGAGGGCCCGTCCGGCCAGTGGCGATGGTTCTTTGACAGAGAAAAACAATTTTTTTATACCTCCTGATGGAGAAACGAAAATCCTGTTTTTGTCGAGCCAGGGAAACTCATTCTGTAGCACATTGCGGAAATACTCCGATGGAGCCACAACCATCCGTGCTTTGGCCAGCAATGGGGCCGACATTTTTTTCAATAGTTTTTTGAAACGGTTCGAGGGCAGAACATCGTCGCCGTGTACATTGAATACAAGAGGCAGATTGCGGAACACGGAAGCCAGCAACAAGGCCGGAGTCGGGAATGTGATGGTATGTACATAAATCAGATCGTACCGAGAGAAAAGCAAATGGCCGCATAGCCTGAGATAGTACGAAATATATGTAACAAGTTTTGACACGGCACCGAAGCGACGGCCGCGAATGGTGCAAAGATTTGTACTTCCGGCAGTGTTACGCCGCTTGATGTCGTCGTGAAAAACTTTGATAAAAGTTCCATAAACAGGATCTTTTTCTGACGGATACATGTTGGCTACAACCAGAATTTTCATTGCACAGTAGTGGTTAGACAGGGATTTTATATTTAGCAAACGCGTTATTATTCGAAAAATTGTATTACCTTTGCACACTGAAAACCGAAATCCAAGAATCCTGCTTGTATTTTGTTACACCAAAACTTTATAATCAACAAAATAATTGAACCACTCTTTCGTTAAAAATAGTGCGAACTCATAAAGAGTCAGGTGTCAAACATTCAACAAACCCACAGCAAATGAAACTAAGCAAGCTGCTTTTACCTTCGCTGTTGCTTGTACTTGCCAGTTCATGCAACAACTCAAAAACAGTACTTCCATACTTTTCGGACATCATAGAAATAAAAGAAGGCGAATTGCCGGTGCAGGATTACCGCCCGGAAATCAAGCCTGACGATGAATTGATTATTACAGTGTCTTCAGAGAATCCGCAGGCTACCTCGGTTTATAATCTGCCTGCATATGTTCCGCCGACAGTCAATCCGACGGGCATAAACACCCAGTATATGCTCGAAACCTATAGGGTTGACTCAAAGGGAGACATCAACTTTCCGCAGCTTGGCAGTATACATGTGGCCGGAATGACTCTGGAGGGATTGCGCGACTATCTCGAAAAACGCATAAGCGCCGATGTGAGCGATCCGGATGTAACAGTGAAATTTGCCGACTTCAAGGTGTCTGTGGCAGGAGAGGTTACCAAACCAGGCCGTTTCGAGATAAAAGGGAACCGATACAGCATACTTGACGCACTTGCCGATGCGGGCGACATGACTCCGTATGGCGAGCGAAGCAATGTGCTTGTGGTGCGCGAGGAAAACGGCGAGCGTAAATTCGCTCATCTCGATTTGAATTCTTCTGAAACGCTTACATCGCCGTATTTTTATCTGCGTCAGAATGATTATGTGTATGTGGCGCCAAACAAAGTACGTCAGTCAATCTCGAAATACGACCAGAACAATTCATATAAGCTGTCGTTGGCATCGACAATTGTAAGCGCGTCGTCGGTAATCGCATCGCTTGTAATCGCACTCACTGTAAAATAAACATTATCCTACTCATGGCAAATAAATCTCATACGCAGGATTTCATCGACATCAATGCTATAATCCGTAACTACCGTAAAGGCTGGTATTGGTTTCTAATCTCCATAGTTTTTTTCGGGCTAATGGGTTATGTCTATGTCAAGACTCACAACACCGAATATAGCGTACATGCCAATGTGTTGATTGACAACGACGATTCAAATCCGTTGCTGAGCTCGATGGACCTTGGCGGCCTTTTCGGCACATCGGCGAGAGTGGATGATGAGGTTTTTGTGGTTTCATCGCATTCTCTGCTTCGCGAGATTGTGAAAATGCTTGGAATAAACGAGCGCCATATTGTTAAAGACGGACTGCTTGAGAAGAAGTTCGCCTATCCCGAGTATCCGCTGGGAATAGGAAACGTTGCTGAAATATCCGATACACTGAGTTCTTCGCTCATGTTCAAGATAAAGGTCGACAAGAACATGAATGCCGATGTCAAATTCTATGTAAAGGGCGATAAGATTCATACATTTAACGATGTAAAGGTTCCGGGAGAAATCAAAACCGACTATGGCACATTCCTGCTTGAGCCTACCGATACATATCCCAAGGGCGAAGATCTCAATACTATAATTTACCTCAGCGGCTATGACGCAGAGGCCGAGCAGCTGGCCAAGAATATTGAAATCGAACTGGTGAACCGTAAGAGCAATGTCATAACCATGGCTATGGAGACTGAAAACATTCCCTATGGTCTTGATGTGCTCAACGATATTATAAAGGAATACAATCTGCGGGGAGTAGCCGATAAATCAGCCCAGGGCGAGAAAACCCTGCGTTTCATCGATGAGCGCATCAAGTTGCTTGCATCCGACCTTGACGATGCCGAGAGTGCCATACAAGCCTACAAACAGGCTAATGGCATAATAGATGTCGAGGCTGAGGCAATGTACCAGACCGAGCGTCGTTCGGAACTCGACAAACGCCTTCTTGAGGCCGAGTCGGCTGCCGAGGTGCTGCGTATTACCTCCGATTTCTTCAGTAATCCCGCCAACGCGTATGAGCTTGTGCCGATAACTGTCGATAACGACGGACTGATACGCGCTATTACAGCATATAACGAACTGCTTCTGAAACGCATAGAACTTCAGGGTAATGCCAAAGGTAACAATGCCGCGCTGCGTGCGCTCGACGAGCAGATCGATGCCATGCGTGAGAACGTGGCCTCATCGGTACGTAAGTCCTATGCCAATGCCATGGTGCCTGTGAAGGAACTGCGTGCCGAAATGGAAAAGACATCTGGCCGACTCGGAAAGGTGCCCACACAGGAGCGCGAATTCATAAACATGAAACGTCAGCAGGAAGTCAAGCAGGCTCTTTACCTGTTCTTGCTCCAGCGTCGCGAGGAAACTGCCATGATGGTGGCCAACACCAAGCCAAAAGCCATTATTATCGACGAGGCTTATGCCTTGAACGACCCTATTACATTGAAGCCGAAGCTGGTGATGATAATGTTTATGTTCGTGGGCTTTATCGTGCCGTTGCTTCTCATCTATATCAAGGGTAAGCTCCGCACGAAATTCGACACACGTCAGGAGGTTGAGAGAATGGTCGACATGCCTGTGCTGGGAGAAATCTGTACTGATAAATCCGGTTCGAATGTCGTGGTAGGTTCATCGGGAACATCATCGTCGGCCGAGCTTTTCAGACTGTTGCGTACCAACCTGCTGTTTGTGCTTAACGACAGCAACGACAAGGTTGTGCTTATGACCTCGACAAACTCAGGAGAGGGCAAGTCGTATATTTCAATAAATCTGGCAATGTCGCTGTCGCTCCTTGGAAAGAAGGTGCTTCTGATGGGCATGGACATACGCAAACCCAAATTGTCGGAATATCTTGGCATTAATTCACGCTATGGCGTGACACAGTATCTTTCGAGCGATGGAGTTTCAATCGATGACATGATAGTGAGAGACCAGAAATACGGCAGCCTTGACATAATCCTGTCGGGTCCGGTGCCTCCGAATCCGGCCGAGCTGCTCGCATCGAAGAAGGTTGAGGAATTGTTCGAACAGTTACGCGGTCGATACGACTATGTGATAGTAGATACCGCGCCTGTAGGACTGGTGAGCGACACATTCACTCTCGACCGTGTGGCCGATGCCACTATCTATGTATGCCGTGCCAACTATACAAGCAAGGCCGACCTGGCGTTCGCCAACAGCATTTACGAGCAGAACCGTCTGCGTAAACTTTCGCTTGTGGTAAATGGTTCGGCCATGAAGAAGACATACGGCTACAGCCAGAACCAGTAATATAACGCAATATAACGATACCGGCCAGATGATAGAAAAGTACAAGCTCTTTTATCGCATATTTATTGTTCTGTTCTGGACAATGATGTGCTGGGGTTTTGTATCACAGGAGTTTTTGCCCATTCTTGATGGACTGACCACATTCGAGATGATTCTGGTTGACGGAGCGTTTGCTCTGTTTGGCCTGGTTACCATACGAAATCGTGGCGATATAGCGGTCCTGGCCGTGTTCCTGGTGCTCGGATTCATATCCACCATACTGGTAAACCGTATCGGATGGTATAATTTCGGAAACGGTTTCCGCGATTATATAGGCATAATCTTTGCCGTGCCGGTGATAAGGTGGTTCATGAAGTCGGACAAAGCTTCTGAATTCATGCGCGATTTCGATGGTCAGCTTAAAATCTGGCTTTACGTACAGGCGTTTTGTCTTACATGGCAGTTTATACGCTATGGAGCCAACGATGCCGGAGGCGGTTCGTTCGGCTACGGCTCGTCGGGTATGGTTTCAACGCTTATTTACCTGATTTCCTTTTATCTGCTCAGTAAGAACTGGGACTATAACAATGCGTGGAAAAGCATCCGTGCGAACAAGATATATCTGATATTGCTTTTCCCTACGTTCCTGAACGAAACAAAGATTTCGTTCATATATCTGATGGTGTATTTCCTGCTTCTGATTCGCATCGACCGGACGATATGGATAAAGGCTTTGTTTATCTTCCCGGTATTCGCAGCGGTGATAACTCTGTTGTTCTCGATATATCTTGATGTAACCAATCAGGACAGCGAGGAGGTGCTCTCATCGGACTTTCTGACCCAGTATATGTTCAGCGGTGGCCAGGATTTCGAATATGAAGTGGAAATGGCCATGAGATATTTCGATGGAGAATTCGACGATGACCTCTCGGTGGAATGGTGGGCTATCGATATGCCGCGTTATGCCAAGGTGGCGCTTCTGCTGCCTGTACTGGCG
>JAIDBM010000064.1 GCA_029056365.1 Muribaculaceae bacterium
ATAGCATGCCTATCTGATGCCATACAGGTGCTTCACTGCCGCACCCGTAGCGCTGCTTATTATTGAGTCTACTGTCATTTTTTTAATTAGTCTGTTATCAAACTGCAAAGTTACTACATTTTTTGCAATCGGCCAACCTGGCCACGGGCACGCCCATGCCGTGTCAGCCTGAAAACCTAAAGGTAAGTGTCGCCGAACTTGAGCTTTGCATCCGAAACCATGTTGCGAATATCCTGCTCCTCCGACTTCGGACATATCAGCAGCACATCGCCGGCATCGGCCACTATGTAATCGTTCAGACCCTGCACCACCACGAGCTTGTCGTCGCGCACAGCGAATATGTTTCCCGACGAGTCATAGCTCATCACCTTGCAGTTCTGTGTTACGTTGCCATCGGAATTCCGCGGCGAGTTGTCGTAAAGCGAACTCCAGGTGCCGAGATCCGACCATCCGAAATCAACCGTCTCGACATATACGTTCGAGGCTTTTTCCATTACAGCGAAATCGATGCTTATGCTCATGCAGCCGGGAAACTCCATTTCTATGAAATCGCGCTCCGATGCGGTGCCGAAATGCCCGGCGCCCCGATCGAACACCTGGGCTATCTCCGGTGCATGTTCGTGAAGCGCCCTTATGATTGAATCGGCTTTCCACAGAAATATGCCTGAATTCCAGAAAAACTCGCCGGTATCGATAAACACTTTGGCCAGCTCCACATTGGGTTTTTCGGTAAATGTCTTTACCTTGTTGATGCCAGGCTCCACTTCATCGCCTATCTGGATGTATCCGTAGCCGGTTTCAGGCCGGGTAGGCTGTATTCCGAGGGTAAGCAGCGCGTCGCGGCTCTCCACAAACTCAAACCCGCGCACTATGCTGTCGCGGAAACTTTCCTCGCGGGTAATCAGATGGTCGCTCGGCGTAACCACGATTGACGCATGCGCATCACGTGCCTTGATATGATATGCGGCCCATGCAATGCAGGGAGCGGTGTTGCGCCTCGCCGGCTCAAGCAAAATTGAATTGTCGCCGAGATCAGGCAGCTGGCGTCTTACCAGTTCGGCATATGCCTCGTTCGTGACCACCAGGATGTTTTCAGCCGGAACCACCGACCGTATACGGTCGTAGCTCATCTGAAGCAGCGACCGGCCTGTTCCCAGAAAATCGATGAACTGTTTGGGCAGTCCGGTACGGCTGTACGGCCAGAACCGGCTTCCTATGCCGCCGCACATTATCACGCAGTAGCGGTGTGAACGTATTTCTTTTTCGGTATTCATCATGTGTTGTATGTCGGAAAGAGAGAGTTGGGAATTAATCTGTTATATTTTCGTCTGCAATTATCGTGCCGCTCTTGGCCATCGAGCGTCTGTAGCTGTAGAACAGACCGCCGAACAGGGCCGCCACGGCCACTCCGGCACCTGTGGCTATGCCACGCGGCAGGCCGAATCCTTCGGGCGATGGAGCGAACAGCAGATATGTAACACTCACCACTGTCATGAACAGGGCCGGAACAATTGCAATAACATAGTTCTTGCCGTTACGCAGCATCCACACCGATACCGCCCAGAGCGTAAACACCGCCAGGGTCTGGTTGCACCAGGCGAAATAGCGCCACAGCACCTGGAAATCAATCTGTATCAGCAAAAATGTAACGGCAAACAGCGGAAGCGACACCAGTATGCGGCGCAGGGTGTTCTTCTGGCTTATTTTCAGAAAATCAGCTACTATAAGACGGGCCGAGCGCAATGCCGTATCGCCGGTAGTGACAGGTGCGGCAACTACGCCAAGCAGTGCCAGTATTCCGCCGAAGGCGCCAAGCCAGCCCACCGATATGTCGTTCACCAGTGTCGCGGCCGAATGGCCTTCCCGGGCCATATAGCTTTCAAGCGACCCGTATCCGCCTGTAAACGCTATGGCGGCGGCAGCCCATATCAGCGCCACGATTCCTTCGGCCACCATGGCGCCATAGAACACCGGCCGCCCGAGTTTCTCGTTTTTCATGCACCGCGCCATCATCGGCGACTGTGTGGCATGAAATCCCGAAATCGCTCCGCAGGCTATCGACACGAACATCATCGGAAATATCGGATAACCATCGCTACGCCGACTATGCAAGCCTTCGGAAATGCCCTCGGGAATTTCCATTCCGCCAAACAGCAGGCAACACAGCAGACCCGCCGCCATGAACAGAAGCGCAAAGCCGAATACCGGATACAACGAGCCTATCAGCTTGTCGATCGGCAGCACCGTGGCGCATACATAATAGGCGAATATGACAAACACCCACAGCTCGGCAGTCATCCAGTCGGGAGTTATCCCGGCGAGTATTCCGGCCGGCGAGGTCACAAACACGGCTCCCACCATCAGCAAAAGCAACACGGAGAACACGCCCATTACGTTGCGCACTCCGCGCCCGAGCTGGCTGCCCACTATCTCGGGAAGCGACAACCCGCCCATACGCACCGAAATCATGCCCGACAGAAAATCGTGCACCGCTCCGGCGAATATAGTGCCGAGCACTATCCAAATGAACGATGCCGGACCGAACATCACACCCATTATGGCGCCGAAAATCGGACCGATACCCGCTATGTTGAGAAACTGAATCAGAAAGACCTTCCACGTCGGCATAGGCATATAATCCACTCCGTCGCAACGCGTGTAGGCGGGGGTAGGGCGCCCGGAGTCGCTGCCGAAAGCCTTCTCCACTATGGCACCATAAATGAAATAGCCGGCTATAAGCACAGCCAATGATATTAGAAATGCGGTCACCTGAATAAATCTGTTTGTTATTTATAGCCTGCATGCCGCCCGCAGCGACATGTACGGAAAGGCCTGATAGCAAAGTTAGCAATTCCGGTGGATACCACAAAATCAAAGTTTCATTTTAATTATTTTTAGTGCATTTTTTGGCCATTGTAACTATTTTGCATAACTTTGCACAAAAGCAAAGAAACTATGGAAACTAAATACCGACGCATACTTCTGAAACTTAGCGGCGAATCTCTCGCGGCCGGACAAGGTCACGGAATTGACACCGACCGCCTCGAATCATACGCCCGGCAGATAAAAGCCGCCGTCGACAGCGGAATACAGGTGGCCATCGTGATTGGCGGAGGAAACATATTCCGCGGACTCTCCGGAGCCTCAAGAGGATTCGACCGCGTGAAAGGCGACCAGATGGGAATGCTCGCCACTGTGATAAACTCGCTGGCGCTGAGTTCGGCGCTTTGCGCCATAGGACAGCCGGCTCAGGTTTTCACCGCCATAAACATGTTCCCCATCGGAGAACATTACAGCAAATGGAGAGCAATCAATGCCTTGGAGAACGGGCAGATTGCCATAATTTCCGGCGGCACAGGAAATCCATTCTTCACAACCGATACCGGCTCGGCACTCAGGGCCATCGAAATCGAAGCCGATGTGATGCTGAAGGGCACAAGAGTCGACGGTGTATATACTGCCGACCCGGAAAAAGACCCCTCGGCCACAAAGTTCGCAAGCATAACCTACGACGAGGTATACAACCGTGGCCTTAAGGTTATGGACCTCACCGCCACAGCGCTGTGCAAGGAAAACAGAATGCCTATAATTGTGTTCGACATGGACACCCCCGGCAATCTTGCCAAAGTTCTGGCAGGAGAAGAAACCGGCACTCTTGTTTATCAGGAATAATTCAAAAACATCATAAAGATATATGACTGACCCGAAAACCTACCTCGGCCCGGCTGAAGAGAAAATGGAACTCGCCGTGGCCTATCTCGACGAATCGCTGGCCCATATCCGCGCCGGAAAGGCCAACCCCAAGATTCTCGACGGAATAAGAGTGGACTATTACGGCAGCGCCGCTCCCATCAGCAACGTTGCCAACGTGAGTGTGCCCGATGCCAGAACCATTACCATTACTCCCTGGGAGAAAAGCATGTTCAAGGAAATCGAAAAGGCCATCATCAATTCCGAACTCGGCATCACTCCTGAAAACAACGGAGAGGTTATTCGCCTGTCGATTCCGCCGCTCACCGAAGAACGCCGAAAAGCCCTCGTAAAACAGTCGAAAGCCGAGGCCGAACAGGCTAAGGTTTCGGTGCGTAACGCCCGGCGCGATGCTATCGACGGACTGAAAAAGGCCATAAAACAGGGCATGCCCGAAGACGTGGAAAAAGACGCCGAGGCAAGCGCCCAGAAACTCCACGACAAATTCCTTAAGAAAATCGACGATCTTTTCGCCGCCAAAGAAAAAGAAATCCTCACCGTATAATGATTAGAAATCTGCTTTTCGATCTCGGAGGTGTGATTATGGATATCGAACGCCGCAACTGTGTTGCGGCGTTCGAAGCGCTCGGCCTGCCAGATGCCGAATCGTTCTTCGGAGAATACTCGCAAAAAGGTGCCTTCATGCAGCTTGAGGAAGGCTCTATAAGTGTTGATGATTTCCACCGCCTCCTGCGGAATGAATTCCCTCACGACGTAACGGATTCTCAGATCGACAACGCTTTCCTGCAATTCCTCACCGGTATACCGGAACAACGCCTGAAAGCTCTGAGGCAATTACGAAAACGCTTTGGAATTTATCTGCTGAGCAATACCAACGAAATTATGTGGAACAGCAAAATCGCCGATGAATTCACAAAAGAAGGACTTACACGCGAAGACTACTTCGATGGCATCGTAACTTCGTTCGAAGCAAAGGCCCTAAAACCCGATGCCCGGATATTCCGCTTTGCCGAACAGAAACTCGGCCTTATTCCATCGGAAACACTTTTCATCGACGACTCCACACGCAACCTTGAAGCCGCATCCGAACTCGGATTCAACACCCTGCTGGTGAAACCCGGCGAAGAATTCGCCGAAAACCTGGCTCGTTACCTCAGTGTATAAATTCGCTGCCATAGGAATGTTCGACGGCGTACATCTGGGCCACAGACACCTGTGGAAACAGATTGGCCTTATGTGCGCCGACAGCGGCGCATCGTCATTAGCCGTAACGTTCCGCAACCATCCGCTGGAACTCATAGCGCCGCAAAAAGCGCCGCTGTCGCTCGGGCCGGTCGACCAACGGGCCGCACTCCTGCGGCAGGCCGGGGCCGACAATGTTCTCATTCTCGATTTCACACCGGAACTGCGAATGCTCTCCGCCGCCGAATTCGTCAACCTCCTCGCCGACAAATATGCTGTAACCCACATGGTTGTCGGCTTCAACAACAGTATCGGCAGCGACCGAGTGTCAACCCCGGAAGCATACGCCCTACTGGCCCAACAGACCCATGTGCACATCTATCCGGCAGAGGAATTACGCATCGAAGGGATGGAGCGCATAAGCAGCTCCGCCATAAGAAAAGCTCTCGCGACAGGCCACATCGACACCGCCAACAGCATGCTCGGACGCAACTACAGCATAAGCGGTGTTGTTTCACACGGCCAACAGCTCGGACGCACAATCGGCTTCCCTACTGCCAATATCGTGCCCGACGACTCCCGCCAGGCCTTACCTGCCCCCGGAGTATACGCCCTCGATGCCATTCTGCCCGACGGAACTTCCCGACGGGCCATGGCCAATATCGGTAAACGACCTACCGTCGAATCCAGCACCGACGCCCCCATCACATTCGAAGTGAACATCTTCGACTTCGAAGGCGACCTATATGGCAAAAACCTTAACGTACATTTTCTGAAACGACTGCGCGATGAACAGCGTTTCGACTCCCTCGAAGCCCTGCGTAATCGTCTTGAAGAAGACCGACATCAGGCCATAAGCCTGTAATGCCGGCGCTTATAGTATTTCGAAAAAAAACATTATATTTGCAACTTGAACCGGAAAAGCATGTAGAAATGGAAATGCCCAACTACCCCATCGGAAAACAATCATTTGCGGACATCCGACAAAACGGCTACTTATACATTGATAAGACAGCATTTATACCGCTGCTGCTTAAAAATGGATCCTTCAAATTTCTGAGTCGTCCCCGGCGCTTCGGAAAAAGCCTGCTCATTTCTACGCTCGAAGCCTATTTCACCAACAAACGTGACCTTTTCAAAGGCCTCGCCATCGATCGAATGCAACCTGAGCCTTGGCAGGAATATACAGTATTGCATTTCGATTTCTCCGGACACAATTACAACCAAGCCAAAATTCTAAATCATTCCCTGAAAAGTAAATTGTCGGAGTATGAGCACAGCCTCGGAATAAATCCAGACGAAGATGACGATATATCGCTTCGTTTTCATCGTATCGTTCGTACTTCGTACGAACGCACCGGACGCGGCGTTGTGATTCTGATTGATGAATATGATAATCCAATTACCTCGGCGATTGACAACCCGGAACTTCAGGACGAGTTGCGCAAAATTCTCTACGGCTTCTACTCTTCGTTCAAGTCGCTCGACCAATACATACATTTCTGTATACTGACGGGCGTGACCAAATACGGCAAGATGTCGGTATTCAGCGGTCTTAACAATCTGAAAGACATTTCATTCCTCGATAAATTCGCCGGTATATGCGGAATTACAGAGGCAGAGCTTCTCGAAAATCTCAATCCTGGAGTAGAAGAACTTGCCAAAAAACTCAATGTTACGACCAACGAGGCTTACAATAGACTGAAAGTCCATTACGATGGTTACCATTTTTCGGAAGGTTTGATTGATATATACAATCCTTTCAGCATTATCAATGCTTTGTCTGATTCCAAAATTTTGAACTATTGGGCCGCGACCGGAACTCCTACAATGCTAATAAAGCTACTGAAGGCCCACGACTTTGACATCAGCAAGCTAAATGGCGCAGAAGCGTCTTTGGATGAGTTAGGCAACATCTACGGGCCGCAAATCAATCCCAAAGCACTCTTCTATCAGACAGGCTATCTGACAATAAAAAGCTACGACCCTGAATATCAATCGTACTTTCTCAGCTTCCCTAACCTTGAAGTTGAAAGAACTTTTATGGATAATCTCCTCGAAATCTACACTGAGGAGAATACCAACCCTATTGCGAAAGAGATTCCGCGAGCTCTACGACGTGGGGATGTCAAAAGCGTTATTGCTCTCCTGAAGTCCTTCCTTTCTGGCATTCCGTTTGATCTTCGCAAGCGGGTTGCCAAGTATGAAAATTATTATCACACAATACTATATGCCATTTTCTCCCTAATTGGCACCGAGGTTGCTGCCGAATATCATACCGCCCGTGGCAGCATCGACATGATAATACGCACGAATGATTACATCTATATCCTCGAACTGAAAGTCAACGGCACCGCCGAAGAAGCCATCGCGCAGATTCGTGAGAAGGGCTACGCCGAACCTTTCGCCACAGACCCCCGCAAAACTATCCTCATTGGCCTCGGTTTCAGCAAAGACTCCAATACAATTACATCCGACAAGGTTGAGCCGGAGATTTGACACCATGGTTTTCAGTAGATGAAAAAACTACCATATTACGATACCACCATAGCCTTGTCGGTAATGCTCCTCATGGTATATCCATGAATATGCAGGTTGACAATATGCGCATTAAAACGCCGGATGTCTGCCGAATTATTTGTAACTTTGTTGCATGAAACGCATAGTTGGCATATTGATATTGATTGTTGTTCTGCTTTCCGCCTGCGGTGGAGGAGATGTGAGCCGCAGGATGGATTTGGCAGACTCCCTGATGGAAGAATGGCCTGATTCAGCACTATGCATACTTCAATCAATTGACTCAGCGAAAATTGACGGTAAATCACAATATGCCCGATATGCCCTGCTTACCACTCAGGCTCGCGTAAAAAACGACATCCTCAACCTCTCCGACACCTCTGCCCTGCCACATCTGGACTACTACCGCGACAACGGATCCGACTTCGACCGCATGCGGGCAGCGTTCTATAAGGCGCAGATTTATGGCTTGACCAATAATAATTCTGAAAGAATTCTCAATCTTCTGTCCGCGGAAGATTTCGCTAAGGAAGTCAACGACCAATACTGGCTCGCAAAAGTGTATGAGCAGAAAGCAAGATTATATAACAGTACGGGGTATCTGCAAGAATCTGTAAACGATGCTTATAAAGCAATTGCGCTTTATCACCTGCACTCAAAAAAACTCAATGAAGCATTTCTTTACTGCGATATTGCTACAATCTACTATAATTTTTCTAAATACAAAGAATCGGAAGTTATGCTTGACAGCATACAACTCCTCTTTGACAAAGAACTTGGAGAGTCGGAATATCTCCGGGCTTACTTTTGGGATATAACCATTTCCAACCTGATTGCCAAAGGTAATTATAAAAAGGCAGATTCCGTTAATAAGCATTTGGAAGCTTTAAACATAATAAAAGATTCCCATATGCTCAAAAACGACCTCTTTTTAAAAATCAATGGCGATACAACCGGAATCAGCACTGATCTGAAAGAATTTAAAAAGCTTTGTACAACAGAGCCTCTATTAACTGCCTATTATCAGATTTCTTATAACTACGAATTCCTTCGCGGAAACATACAGGGCGCTAAAGCATTTGTAGACAGCGCAATATATTTTCATGATATTGCTGTTCGAGAAGCCTTAAGACAATCTGTCATCGCCACACAGCTGGATGCACAGATTCAGAAAAGCTATCAGCTCAAACAAAAAAATCAATGGTTGCTATATATCTCATTGTCATTGATTATTGCCATACTGATTTCTTTTATATATTATCGTTTGAACATCATACGAATTCAGAATAAAAAAGATTCAACAGTAAACGAGATTTCTGCCCAACTCGCAAAGCAGCATCTGATTACAGACGGTTACAAAAAAGAAATAGCGTCACTGAATCAGGATTTAGGAATTTCAAAAGTAAAAATAAAAGACCTTGAAGATTCGAACGCAAGATTTAGCACAGAGTATAATCGATTAGCTATACCGGATATTCTTGTATCTCAATCCAACACTCTGGCAACAGCCTGTCTGAAATATATCGACAGCATCGACAAAAATGAAAAAAATGCCACTTATGATGAGATACAGTCTATTCTTCGGAGTCTGATCTCAGAAAATTCATTGTTGTTACAAGAAAAACAAATCAATGAAACATACAATGACATTCTAATCAATTTCAAAAATGACTTCCCTAAAATCTATAGGGATAATCGCGAACTGATAGTATTCATGTTCACAAAAACCAAACCGAGACTGATTTCCGTTATATTGCAAAAACCGGAACAGACTATCTATACCAAACGTAAGAGAATTATAGAAGAAATTCGCAAATCAGATTTTTCAAAAAAAGATATATACCTGAAAGCATTTGGACACAATCATTAGATTTATTCGTGATACACCTGATGATTAACAATATTTAACCTATATTCATTATTCAAAAGCACTTTAAAGGCCCTGATAATATGCCACTTGCGTTTTGAATAATTATTCAAATTCATGCCTACTGATTTACAGATAGTTACAGGAGATTTGAATAATTGTTTTTTGAGCAAAACATTTGGAAAAGTATTTTGCTGCCACTAAATTTGCGGCAAAACACAAAGAAATATGAAACACAAGAAACTAATCTTCGGCCTTTTGTTTTTGCAATCATCCTTTCTGGCTGTGAACGCCGACACCCCAAGTGGCCCCACTGGAAGCGTGGGAGCGGGATCAATACCGATATGGCCAAAAGAGGGTCCAACAAAGGGGCGTCCCAAGACACCCTCCGCCCAGCGGGTGGAAGCCTTCTACGAAGACGGCTACCTGTATCTGAACTTCAAATACAGCGAAGGCCCGGCGGTATTGTATGTATATGATTCCGCCCAGACATCACTACGTAGCCAGACTGTATTCCACACCGACTCCGAAGCTGCCTTATACATCGGCAACCTATACGATGCATACATCCTAATCATGACCTCCAATGGTCATGAGTATGAGGGATGGATATAAATAATCAACGCTGTCTAATCAATGGACAGTAATTTGTTAACCCTTAAAAATTTTCCTATGGAGAAATTTTTCCTTAAGGTTCTTCATGAAGAACCGGTAACAGATTTATCTCTGCAAGAACTTGTTGGTGGGGGCTGCTGGATAAATGTATGCATTAAGTACAACGCAGATTGTACTTGCTACAATGACAGTAGTTATATCATATGCGCTGATTTCTGTTCATTGGACTCAGTGGAAAGATGCCCTGGTGATTGTGATGGTCTGAGACCTCTATGCCCTCCTGTCACAACAATCGGAGATGGAGAAATTCATTAATCCAATAAAAGTTACATTATGGCATCGAAACCGATGCCATAATGTAACTTTTCAACAAAATCTATATGGAACTCTCAATATATAGCATTACATTTGTAGAAAACGGAAAATTCTATTTGTATAACTCTCAGACCAATTTCTTTTCTGAAATATCTGAGGAGTTATATAAGTCGCTTAAAAACCGTACATGGCAGGAGCTTCCTGAGTCAGTAATAGAGCAACTTATATCAAAGAAGATTATAGTGAATAGCGCCTCAAAATACGACTACTATAACCTTAAGCGATTGCAATTTAATGCCCAAAAGTACAACACCGGTTGCTTGGGTCTCGTTATAGTGCCTACTACAGCATGCAATTTCGCCTGTCCTTATTGTTTTGAGCCCAAAAAGGACCCTAAAACCATAACTGCTCCAATAATAGACGACCTACAAAAATTTATCAAATCGTTTGTCGGTGCACATAATATTGATTTGACATGGTATGGCGGTGAACCCCTTTTAGCTTTTAATCAAATAAAAGACATCTATAGAATGCTGACCGAAGACGGAATGCCCGAAATAAAGGCTCATTCTATTGTTACAAACGGATATCTGTTCACTGAAGAAGTCATTGACTTCTTTAAAGGAAAAAAACTGGGCAATATACAGATTACTATTGATGGCAGTAAGGAACATCATAATACAACACGCTGTCTTAAGGCTGGTCAAAAACCTACATTTGATGTAATTATCAACAATATCGAGTTGATTTTACAGCATATGCCCGAGACGATTCTTGCCATAAGGGTAAATGTCAAGAAATCAAATCTTATAGAATATCTGCATCTGTTAGAATATTTCAACAAGAAATATCCTGACAACAAAAAGCTTAACATATATCCAGGTCTCATAAGAGAAGAAACTCCGGATAAGAAATCACTCACGTGCGACTGTTTTTCATCAGAAGACGTATCAGACCTTAACCAGTTGATAAAGGAAGCCGGCTATAGCGCAAATATATTTCCTAAACGACAACATCGTGGATGCATGGCTCAATCCTTGAATTCATATATAATAGGCCCGGAAGGAGAACTATACAAATGCTGGAATGATGTGTCAAACCCAAATATGGTTATCGGCAACATTTCTTCCATGGATACGAGCGGAAGTACTCGATTACTGAACTTTATGACCGAATCGACACCATTCGATGCAAAATGTAAAATATGCCATGCCTTCCCTATATGTGACGGTGGATGTGCATATTACCGTCTGCGGAACCTGAAGGAAAATGCATGCTTTCCAGTCTGCTCGTCTTTCAAGGATATTGAGAAGCTCAAACGAGCACTATTCAATGGTGTAAAACCCGAACTGATATAAAATCACAATTATCTCATTAGTTCCTTTGATGTTTTATATATTTGCAATAATTTTAAAACAGAAATAAGATGAAAAGTTGGAAAGACATAGTGCTAAGATTTATAGTGTTGTTGGTTCTATTCAATGGCATGCTTTGTGTTTCGGCATATGACATAAAGGTACGAATACAAATAAAAGAAACTAACGAACCTCTGTCCGAGTTTGTGCCGATTTTTTGTACGAAAGACGGCCACGAAAATTATGGCAAGGGAGTACTGCAGGCCGACAGCACCTTTTTAATTAAATACATGCCGGACAGAGGAAACTATACTATAGTATACACGATAGGAGATACGCATTACGGAAATCCTATAACGTTGCCGCGTGATACAGTGGTAAATATTTTTGTTCCTGAGAGGTTATTGCCAGAGTCCACAGAAGCCGAAGAACTCGGAGAACTTAAAGTTGAAGGCCATAGCCGTTATATCAATGGCAACCAGATTACGTTCATACCAACCAAAGATGAAAAAAAAATATCTCGCGGAGGTATCGAACTGATACGAACAATGGCGCTCGCCGACCTGTATGTCGATCCCATGTCGAAAACTGTCACTACAGCCTCGGGTAACGGCGTAGCGTTTTTTATTGATATGCAACCGGCTACGCAGGTAGAGGTTGATATGTTGCGTGCCATGGACATACAGACTGTTGAATATTTCGAGTCGCCATCCGACCCTCGTTTTCATGGAGCACGGTATGCTATAAATTACGTTCTTGTGAAATATGATTATGGCGGATATACAATCTTTAGTGGCCAGCAGAATTTCATACAGAATTATGGAGACTATCGCATGTACTCACGTTATACAAAGGGGAAGATGCTCTATGATTTAGGCGGTGGATTCAACTATGCGAGCGATTCACACATCGGAAGCGACAAGCTGAGCGTTTACAACTTTCCCGACTTCCCGCTGGAAAAACACTCAATCAGCGATGGTGCATCAGCAAGCAAACGAACAGGCTATGGAACGCTGAGGGCTACATATCAAAGCCAAAAAGTCAATATTGCAAATACGTTGAGTCTTTCAGGTGCAAACACGCCTCATAGCCTCTCACACAGTCTTGTAAATTACAATCCGGCCTTATTCCCGGAGGAAGAAAGCCGAAGATATTCCCACAACAGCAACCTTAGCGCTGTATGGAGCGGCAACTATTTTTTTGAGCTTCCCGCCGATTTCTCACTTACGGTCACTCCCACTGCCTCGTATTCCAAATTCAGAAATGCATACTCCTTCTCCGAAGGCAGTACATTCCATAATGATTCGCGCGACAAATCATGGAAATATAATCTTCTGGCAGAGTTATATAAGAAATTTGGCAATATGAGTATTGGTGCCAGATTATCTACAGAAGGAAGTGGCAACTCAGTAACTTATACAGGTACCGAATCATCCAAGTCACACGGGCATACTCAGGGAGGTCTTGCCAATCTTTCGGCCAATTTTGAATTTGGCAAGTTATGGGGTGCTATAAACGCTGGCGTAAAATTCTCTTCGCAGACTGTTTCTGGTTTAAATTATAAATCGGTATCGCCGTCTTATTTCTTTCAGACAGGATATAACTTCAGCCGTCAAAGCAGCATTAACATGTTTTCCAACTATACGCCATATACAGTGCCGATGAGCCAGAAGACCGACAATTTTGTTCTCCGCGATAAATTGGATGGAGTACGTGGCAATCCATCACTAAAGAACGGACAGTTCTTCAATATTGGATTACAGTACAGATATATGCCTAACCGGATTATAAGTCTGTCAGCCTTCTGGACCTTCACCCGCACGAGTAATATGATCATAGACAGATATACTACAGAAATTTACCAAGGCTATCCGATAATGGTACGTAGCTGGCTTAACCACGGCTTCATGAACCATCACAACTACGGGTTAAACCTTTCGGTAAAATGTCTGAATTCCAAACTGCGACTTAACGGCGGTATACGCGGAAATAGTGTTGCACGCCATTCGATGCAGAACTACAGCGCCACACATCTTGATTTCTTTGGCCAGGCTTTGTATATGTTCGGTCAGTTCTATGCCTCGGCATCATATAATTACCACCGTACAAATATCGGCAATTCATCGATAAGCAAGTCTCCATCTTATTATAGTATGGTTGTTGGCTGGGGCAACGGTAACTGGAACATATCGGCTACAGCATTCAATCCTTCTGTAGGTAATTACAAATCGAGATATTCGCTGATTGATACACCTGAGTTCAGCTCTCGTACTCAGAGCTATTCATCGTCATACCATCGGCTGTTTGTGTTGAATGTGTCGTATTCATTCTCCTATGGAAAAAAGGTAAATCAAACCAATCAGGTCGGTCAGCTTCAGGGCGGAGCCTCCGGCATACTTGATTACGAGTAATGAAATTCAAGCTGATACGCCAGCTGGAAACAATGCAGTGTGGCGCTGCGTGTCTGGCAATGATATGTACGGCCCTCGGTATGCCCGTTTCCTTACGGAGGGCCGACAGATTGTGCGGTGCTTCCAAGCAGGGTGTATCAATGCTTGCAATTTCAAAGTCGGCATCGTCATTAGGCCTTGAAAATGCTACGGTTAAACTTACTGTCGAGAGGCTGTGCCAAATGCCGTTGCCTTGTGTTTTGCATTGGGATCAAAACCACTTTGTGGTGCTGCATAAAGTTTCGGACAATGGTCGCAAATTCCATATAGCTGACCCCGGTAAAGGAAAGACCACATACTCCAGAGCTGAACTCGAAGAGCATTGGATTAGTTCATCTACAGGCGATGACGAAAAGGGCATTGCCATGTTTTTCAATCCCACGGAATCGTTCTTCAGGATGCCCAAGGAGGAGCAATCGAGCGGCATAAATGTTGCCGAATTGTGGGGTTTTATAACCAGGCACAAGAAGTATTTTCTTCAGATACTTCTCGGCCTTCTGGTGGCTTGCCTGATGCAACTGATAATGCCGTTTCTCACACAAGCCATAGTGGACGCGGGCATAAAAAACTCATCGATTAAACTCATATGGCTGATTCTGCTCGGTGAACTTATAATCATCATAGGACGTACCCTCACAGAATTCACCCGGAGCTGGTTGCTGCTCCATCTGTCGATGCGCCTGAACTTGTCGCTGCTCAACAGTTTCTTTCTTAAGTTGATGAAGCTTCCGATGAGTTTCTTCGACATTCGGAAATCAGGCGATATCATCCAGCGCATGTCTGACCATGGACGTATTCGAAGCTTCCTCACTTCTCAGTTGCTGGGAGTAATATTCACTGTCGTCAGCCTGCTGGTATTCAGCGTAACTCTTCTGATTTACAGCCGACTCATATTTGTGGTGTTCTTAGGCATGAGCATAATCTATATTCTGTGGGTGGTGCTGTTCCTGAACAGGCGGCGTATTATCGATTATGAAAGTTTCTCTGCTTCAGCCAAAAGTCAGGATATGACTTTTCAGTTTGTCAACTCCATGCAGGAAATCAAGCTGCAGAGCTGTCAGGAACGGCGTCGCAGCGAATGGGAAGACATGCAAATAGAGCTGTTTGAGGTTCAGATGAAATCGTTGAAACTTCAGCAAACTCAGGAAGCCGGAGCCTTGTTTATCAACGAACTGAAAAACATTCTTATAACCGTTTTGGCGGCATCCGCAGTCATAAGCGGGCAATTTACTCTCGGCGCCATGCTGGCTGTACAGTATATTATCGGCCAGCTGAACTCCCCTCTAAGCCAGCTGATCGGATTCATATACTCCATGCAGGACGTAAAAATCTCACTGGAGCGAATCAACGAAATACACAGCTATGATAACGAGAACCGGAACAAGGTGAATGTTGCCCCGGTTATTACCAATCCTGAAATAGAATTTCGCAATGTGAGTTTCAGATACGACAAGTATTCGCCGAAGCTTACAATCGATGATGTCAGTTTCTCCATTCCTGCCGGAAAGGTAACCGCTATTGTCGGAGCCTCGGGCAGCGGCAAAACCACTCTGCTGAAACTGATGCTGGGTTACTATTGCCCTGAAAGCGGGAGTATATTAGTGTCAGGCCATGACCTGAATAATTATAATCGCGAGTCCTGGCGGTCGAACTGCGGAGTCGTGATGCAGGATGGAGTTATTTTTTCGGATACGATAGCCCGTAATATCGCGGCCACTGACGGACCGGTTGACCTTGATCGTCTGAAATATGCCGCCACCCTGGCTAACGTGCATGAATACGTAATGGCCATGCCCTTGAAATACAACACTCAAATCGGTAAAGACGGCATGGGTTTAAGTCAAGGTCAGAAGCAGCGCATTCTTATTGCCCGGGCAATCTACCGTAATCCCAAGTTTATTTTTCTTGACGAGGCTACAAACGCTCTGGATGCCTGTAATGAAAAAGAAATAATTGAGAAGCTGGATGATTTCTTTCGAGGGCGTACGGTAGTGGTCATCGCCCACCGTCTTTCAACCGTAAGAAATGCCGACCAGATATTGGTAATCGACAATGGTAAAATATCAGAGTGTGGAACTCACACAGAGTTGATTCACTCAAAAGGTATATATTACAATCTGATAAAAAATCAATTGGAATTAGGAACATGAAAAAAGATTCTGACCATGAAATATTTCTCATTCCCCAAAAGCCGTTGCGCCGGCTCAAGGATATTCCCCGAAAGATTTATATCGGAGGTTATTTATCCATATTCCTGGCGCTGGCCGCTTTAATTATTGTATATATCTTCTTGTCTACTTTTTGAGGCTGGTACAAATTATTGTATATATCTTCTTGGAGCAAACCGGCTCTAATTTGGCTGTGAGGGAATAATTCATCGGATTAAATTTGGCTGTGAGGGAATAATCCATAAGATTAAATTTGGCTGTGAGGGAATTTTGTTGTATATTGCACTATACATCAGAACTTTACAATTATAACAGAATCCAAATTCATATTTAAGTGCAAAATTTACGATAAGACCAAACCAGCTCTAAGGGAATAATTCAGGGTTCAGAACCTGGAAATACGCTCTCTGACATATGGAGTGGGTCTCACGCTGTATGCCCGCCCGAGATATTCAACAGCCTTGTCGGCACAGCCTGTGTCGGCGTAATAATTGCCCAAATAAAGCAATGCCGTATAATCGCAGGCATCTATATCAAGCACAGCAAGCCATTGTTTCACAGCCATGTCGAAATCACCGCACAACATATATCCCCGGCCAAGCGCCACAAGGTAGCCGGTGTCCTGCGGAAGTCCACGGTGCATCCGTCCGGCATACTCCACTATCATCGGCCCGTCGTTGCGGAAAAGATAATATTCGAGTAAAGCGGCATCGACCGGACGGCTCAGCCAGGGCATCTCGCGGGCAGCCAGTCGGAGAAAGCTTCCATACACCGGCGCATGACCTATGGCGAACGAGATGTCGCGCACCCGTTCAAACAGCGGATATATCCCCACACGATGCTCCGACGAGCGCTCAAGCAAATCGGTCATCCGCAATGTGTCAGCCATCATGGCCGAGGCCACAATGGCATGAGCATAGCTGTCAAGCGAATCGGGTCTCTCGGCGAGCATAAGCTCATACAGGGCCTGGGCGCTGGCCCACTCGCCCTCGCCGAAATACTTCCCGGCCTTTCGGGCCACATCATGATAATCGGCTGCATTAAGCAATACCGCCACAGCCGACATCAGGTACAGCAACAGCGCTCTTTTCATTTTTCAATATTTGAACGATGAGCCTCCGAGAAATTCGCGCAACAGACTTGTAGGCGGTATCTTCTCCGCCCCAATCGGCAGGAAATGGCTCAGGAACTTACGCAGGCGGTACGCCTCGCCATATTCAGGCACATCGCCCGGCACTCCCTTGAGAATCTCCTCGCCATACTCCTTCATTACACCAAGCTCGAACAGCAGCGACGAATTGAACGTGGCATCGGCATTTTCCTGATACGGAAATATCCAGCGCTCCTCGCCTCTCCGCACACTTGGCCAGCGGCGGATAGTCTCCTCGGCCGAAGTTCCTCTGTACTTATAGTCGCGGATTATTCGCCGGAGCAGACGGTTGTCGGTGGTCGGAACCCAGTTGTGGTCGTCGACCGACAATGTGGTGAGCGCCGACACATACACTCGGAATTTCATTTCCTCGGCGA
Source organism: Muribaculaceae bacterium (assembly GCA_029056365.1). GTDB lineage: Bacteria > Bacteroidota > Bacteroidia > Bacteroidales > Muribaculaceae > CAG-873. The sequence goes on from JAIDBM010000064.1 coordinate 17,708, forward strand.
TATGGGCCGTAAGCTCCGGATTGAGTCCATGTATGCCTTCGATGAGCAGCACACCTCCCTCACCGAGTTTTATCCTGTGGCCGCGATACTGACGGCATCCGAGTTCAAAATTGTAACTCGGCAGTTCTACCTCCTCACCGGCGAGTATGCGGTTCAGATCGGCGTTGAACTGCGCCAAGTCGAGCGAATACAACGATTCATAGTCGTAATCGCCATCGGCGTCACGTGGCGTCTGGTCGCGGTTCACGAAATAATCATCAAGCGAAATCATCTGCGGCTTCAGCAGATTTGTCATCAGCTGTATGGCCAGACGCTTTGTAGTAGTGGTCTTGCCCGAGGACGACGGCCCGGCCACAAGCACAACCCTGGCGCCGCCACGGCGATAACGCGCTGCGATTTCATCGCTGATACGCGATATTTTTTTGTCGTGGAGGGCCTCGGCCACATTTATTAGGTCGGATGTGCGGTTCGCAAGCACCTCGCGGTTGAGTTCTCCCACATTGCTCACTCCGACTATGGCGTTGAAATGCAGATAGTCGGTAAATGCCTCATACATTTTTTCCTGGGTCAGCGGCTGCGGGGGAACCGATTCGTCTGCCGGGTCGAACCCGAGCAGCAGCATTCCCTCCTTGTAGGGCAACAGGTCAAAAACATCAAGCTGACCGGTGGAGTAGGCGAGGGCGCCATAATAGCTGTCGGAGATTTCTCCGAGTCTGTAATAGGCTGTATATAAACTGCGCTCCGTTTCCAGCAGGAGCACCTTGTCGTCAAGTCCCTGGGCACGGAATTCGGCTATGACATCCTGAGTGAGGCGTTCTCTCCGCTCAAACTTCAGATCCGATTCCACAATGCGGCGCATTTCGGCCTTTAGAGACGCTATGACTGATGCGTCGGCGTCAACTCCACGCAACAGACAATAATATCCCTGCGATATGGAATGCTCTATCTTAAGCCCGGCCGACGGATACAGGCGGTGCAGCGCCAGATACAGAACCATGCACAGCGACCGTGTATAGCACCGGCGCCCGCTCGCCGAGTTGCGGGGCAGGAACTCAACCACCTTCGGCTGGTAAACGGCATAATTCAAATCCTCGTTCTTGAAATTAACCAGGGCGCACAGAGGCTCAAAACCGATACGGTCCTGAATGCCCTTGTATATATCCACAAGCTTTTTTCCGCCGTCTATATCCACATAATCGCAGATGTTCCGGCAATATACTTTAAGTCGGTCACTCATAATCTTGAAATTTCAGCTACATTATCAATGCAATGTCTCTGACCATTATATTGTTCAATGCAAACTTAATAAATTTATTCGACATCGGCAAATCTGGCATACGCAATCTGAACATATTGCCCAAGGCAGGCGTTTCAAACATATGATACGCTTTTATGCCTGCGAAGAAAACGGCCTTACGGAAAAAACCGACTGGGAACCGCATTACTGGATTAATGTGGAACAGGCCGTTGCGGCAGATACCGATTACCTGTGCTCACAGTGGGGGGTGCCGGAATCGTTCGTGGAAAATCTGGCCGATGTCGACGAGCGTCCGCGTTTTGAACGCGAAGACGGATGGTTGCTGACAATCGTGCGTATTCCGGTACGCAAAAAAGACGACCCGCTGCAATACCATACCGTGCCGTTGGGAATCATGACAAAAGAATCATATATCATAACCTTGTGTTATGCCGAAACCGAAATGATTCCCGACTTCATCGACCACTGCAACAAAAGGCACATCTCGGTAGGGAACCAGCCCGACTTTGTTCTGCGCATAATTTTTTCATCCACCTTCTGGTTTCTATGCTATCTGAAACAGATAAACGACACCGTGGAGCTATATACCCGCCAGCTTGAACGCAGCGTACGCAACGAGGCTCTGCTGTCGATGATGAAACTCCAGAAAGCCCTGGTGTATTTCAACACCTCGCTGCAAGGCAACCAGCTCCTTGCCGACCGCATCGACAAAGTATTCGCCGACAACTGCGACGCCGACCTGCTGGAAGATGTGTCGATTGAACTCTCACAGGCAACCAACACGGTGAATGTGTACATGGAAATCCTTTCCAACTCAATGGATACATTCGCATCGGTTATATCCAACAATGTGAACGATGTTATGAAAACCATGACCTCTATCTCGGTAATTCTGATGATTCCCACTCTGATAGCCAGCTTCTACGGCATGAACGTCGATGTATGGTTCGCCTCGGCCCCGGCCGCTTTCGGCAGCATAATACTCATATCGTTCGTGCTTGCGGCCATCGTGTGGTATTTCATAAGGCGAGCGCGATGGATATAGAACACACCGTTAACACTTTTTTTATAAAATATAATGCCCGTTTCTGACATTTGGCGTAACTTTGCATTTGATTTCACTTGAATTATAAATCGACTTTAATTCCCAATAACTGACATGGACAAAATAGAATTACACATCGAAAACGCCGTATCTGGCCTCAAGCCCGGCGCATTCGATTCGCTCGCTCCTGTTGCCCAGGATGCATTCAACACTCTTGTATCAGGAAACGGAGCCGGAAACGACTTCCTCGGATGGGTGAAACTCCCCACCGAAACTCCTCACGAACTTATCGCCGACATTAACGCCACCGCCAAAAGCCTGCGCGAGAAATGCCAGACTGTAGTGGCTGTGGGAATAGGCGGAAGCTACCTCGGTGCAAAAGCCGTTATCGAAGCTCTCAGCGACAGCTTTGCCGCATACCGTCACGAAGGTTGCGAAGTGCTCTTCGCCGGCCAGAACATCGGCGAAGATTATCTGTATGAACTGTCCGACTATCTGAAAAACCGTCAGTTCGGTATTGTTGTCATTTCTAAATCAGGCACCACCACCGAACCCGCCATAGCATTCCGTCTGCTCAAGGAACAGCTCGAAAAACAGGTGGGACGCCAGGAAGCCGCACAACGCATTGTTGCCATCACCGATGAAAAGAAAGGCGCACTGCGCAGCCTCGCCAACGAAGAAGGCTACAAAACATATATCATCCCCGACAACGTGGGCGGCCGCTTCTCCGTGCTCACTCCGGTAGGACTTCTGCCCATAGCCGTGGCCGGCTTCGACATCGAGGCTCTCGTATGCGGCGCGGCACGCATGCAGCACGCCACTCTGAACAACCAAGGCGGAATCGCCCTCACATATGCCCAGACTCGAAACGCTCTGTATCAGGCCGGCAAGAAAATCGAGATTCTGGTGAACTACAACCCGAAACTCCACTTCTTCGGCGAATGGTGGAAACAGCTTTACGGTGAAAGCGAAGGAAAAGACCACAAGGGTATTTATCCTGCAGCCGTCGACTTCTCAACCGACCTCCACAGCATGGGCCAGTGGATACAGGAAGGCGAACGCACCATATTCGAAACCGTTATCTCTGTTCTCGGACAGCAACACAGCGTGGTTATCCCTACCGACGACTCCAACCTCGACGGCCTGAACTATATAGCCGGAAAGCGCGTTGACGAAGTGAACAAAATGGCCGAACTCGGCACCCGCATAGCCCACGTCGACGGCGGTGTTCCCAACATCCGTATCACAGTGCCGGCCCTGCGCGAAGACTATCTCGGCGAACTTATATATTTCTTCGAGGCCGCATGCGGCATCTCGGGCTACATACTCGGCGTGAATCCGTTCAACCAGCCCGGCGTGGAATTCTACAAACGCAACATGTTCGCCCTGCTTGAAAAACCCGGTTACGAAGCAGAAACCGCTGCCATCAAGGCCAAACTCTGATTTCACCGTCAATCCTACACCACAAAGAAGTCTGCGGCATTTGCCACAGGCTTCTTTGCGTTAATAAATAGTTAAATTTTAAGCTTTATTCATTTATATAAAGGCGAATTGCTAATTTTGTGCCTATGTTCGCATATCTGACCATCGACCAAGGCAATTCAAGCACTAAAGCGGCGCTGTGGCAACATGGCGGTATCTCCGACAGATTCTGCGTTCGCGACGGCGATTTCCAGGCAATAAAAAACCTCATCGCCGGTTGCCGCATGCCCGTCAAAGCCGCGCTATGCAGTGTTGCCGAGTCGCAGAACAACATGCTGATGTCGCTGAAACGACTCGGCATCGACACTCTGGACATTAACTGCCGCACTCCCATGCCGCTGAAAATCAGATACAGCACTCCGGAAACTCTCGGAGCCGACCGAATAGCCGCAGCCATGGGAGCCTTCGAGCTGCATGGCGGCAGCAACATTCTCGTGGCCGACATCGGCTCAGCCGCCACTTACGACCTCGTTACAGCCGACGGACAATATCTCGGCGGAAACATATCTCCGGGACTTGGAATGAGACTCCGGGCCCTCAACAGCTTCACTGCACGCCTGCCATTGGTCGACGCATACGACGGTCCGGCCAAGATGTTCGGTTCCGACACCCGCGAGGCCCTTCGCTCGGGAGCTGTATACGGAGTTGTGGCCGAACTCGAATTCTACGCCCGGCAGGCTGGGCCGGATGCAAAAATAATGGTTACCGGCGGTTGGGCCGACATGATTTCCAGATACACTTCTGTGGAATGCATCGTCAACCACGACCTGGTATTAATTGGATTAAACAGCATACTCGCATATAATGAAGCTAAAATTTCTTGCTAAGACTCTGGCCACCGCTCTTATCGTATGCGGAAGCGCCATCGCACTGAACGCCCAGAACGGCACCCTGACTCCATACTCGCGCTACGGCTACGGAATACTCCGCGACAACGCTACATCGGCCCAGCGCTCGATGGGTGGCATCGGATACGCCATGAACTCCGGGCGACAGATTAATGTGATGAACCCCGCGTCGTATGCCAGAATCGACTCTCTTACTTTTCTGTTCGACATGGGGCTCGACCTCACCAACGTGTGGATGGAGGAGAACGGAGCAAAAGAAAGCCACATAGGCGGCGGACTCGACTACATCAACATGCAGTTCCCGCTCGGACGATACATGGGTGCAAGCGTGGGTGTGCTGCCTTACGCCTCCACAGGCTATTCTTTCGGAAACAAAATCGACAATGGCTCGGACGCCCGCGAAGGCGGTGGCAGCATCAACATGCTGTATCTCGGCATCGCCGGACGACCGTTCAAAGGCTTCTCGATCGGTGCCAACATCAGCTATCTGTTCGGAACCGTATACAACGACACCTACGCCTACACCGTAACCGGCTCGACTTCGCTGCTCGAACGCCAGATTGAAGTGCGCGACTACCACCTTGAATTCGGAGCGCAGTACAACTTCAGCATAGCCAGAAACACTTTCACCCTCGGCCTTACATACGCACCCGGCAAAAAACTGCTCGGCAACTATCGCGAGTTTTTCTATGACCCCTCGGTCGACTCCGCTCCCGAAGAAGAGTCGACTTCCCTTTCACACCGCTACTCCCTGGCCGAAAGCTGGGGCGCCGGCATAAACTGGCGCTGGAACAACCAGCTGATGCTTGAAGCCGACTTCACATACCAGCCGTGGAGCAAAGCCAGATTCCCGGGTTACGATTTATCGGACACCAACATCGAACATGCCCTGGCCGACAGATACAAAATAGCATTCGGCGGTGAATTCATTCCGGCCCCGCGAGGCAGCTATTTCAAACGCGTACACTACCGTGCCGGTGCGTTCTGGAACCGCGACTATCTGAAAGGCAAGAACAACAACCTGCGCGAATACGGCGCGTCGATAGGCTTCGGTCTGCCTGTGCCCGGATTCAAGACTATGGTGAACCTCGGTCTGGAATGGTCGCACCGTCAGGCATATCCCAACCCGCTTATAAAAGAAAACTACATATTCGTTACATTAGGCATAAACTTCAACGAAATGTGGTTCCGACAGAATAAGCTCTATTGATGCGACATCTGACGCTGATATTATTGCTTCCGGCCGTACTGCAGCTGATTATGGCCTGTTCGGAGGAAAAACACGAATACGTAGCCAACGCAAGCGGACTCACGCCCACTATGCGCACTGCCGATGTCTCGACATTCGTCAGCGACTCAGGATACACCCGATACAAAATCACAACACCGCTATGGCTCATGTTCGAGGATGCCGACGAACCGTTCTGGAGTTTCCCCGACGGACTGCATCTGCAGCAGTTCGATAAAAACATGCGCCCCGAGGCAACCATGGACTGCGACTCCGCCAAATTCTTCAGCGCCAAAGGCCTGTGGGAACTCGACGGACATGTAGTGGCCGTAAACACCATGCGCGACAGCTTTCTCACCAACCAGCTGTTCTGGAACCGAAACACCAGGCGAGTTTACTCCGATTCCTTCGTTCATATAGTACGCGCCGACCACATTCTTGAAGGATACGGCTTTGAAAGCGATGAACAGATGAGCGCATACAGCCTCAAGAACCCCACCGGCATAATTCCGGTGAAACGCAACGGATTCGGACAGGCGGCAGCTGAAAACGACAGCAAGGCCGACTCGGCCGCCCCTGTCATGCCACGCGCAAGACGCAAGGCGCCAATGTGATTACGCCCGATATGCCAACCCCAAACAAAACCGAACTGAAAAATGACCACCTGGCTTATCATAGCTCTCATTTCCTTACTGCTGTCGGGCCTGTTCTCCGGCACTGAAATGGCTTTTGTAACATCCGACAGAGTGCGGATGGAAATCGACGTCAAACGCGGAGGCATTCTTTCGCGCATGATCAACCGATTCTATGCCAACAGCGAATTCTTCATCAGCACAATACTCGTTGGCAACAACATCATGCTTGTTATCTACGGCATGGGGGCAGCCGCGCTTATCGAACCCTGGCTTGAACGCCTGGGACTCGGACAAACGCTGGTTCTGATCGGACAAACGTTGATTTCGACTGCAGTGATACTCATCACCGGAGAGTTCATGCCAAAGACTATTTTCGGTATTAATCCGAACAAGTCGCTCAAAATAGTGGCCTTGCCGATATATATTTTCTATATTGTCCTTTATCCGGTTTCTCTGCTCGCCACGTGGCTGTCGCGTCTGCTCATGAGAGTTCTGGGTGTGAAAGACTCAAAACCACGGCTCAGAATTCTCTCGATAGGCGACCTGAACGATTACCTCGACTCTACAATCGACGAACTCGAAGAAAAATCAACCGAGGTAGAACATGAAGTGAAAATTTTCCGCAACGCGCTCGACTTCTCAAACACCCGCCTGCGCGACTGCATGACTCCACGTAACGAACTTGTGGCCGTGAACATCGACAACACCGACCGCGACCAGCTCGTAAAACTTTTCACCGACAGCGGCAGAAGCAAGATTATTGTATACCGCGACAACATCGACAATATCACCGGGTATATACACGTCCGCGAACTCTTCGACCCGGAAAGCGACTGGCAAAAACACATACGTCCGGTGTTATACGCTCCCGAAAACCTGCTGGCTAACAAAATGATGCGACGGATGCTGCAGCAGAAAAAATCGGTGGCCGCAATCGTGGACGAATTCGGCGGAACAGCCGGACTCGTAACTCTCGAAGACCTGGTGGAGGAGATTTTCGGCGACATCGAGGACGAACACGACCGTACCGGCCTTACCGCACGGCAGATTTCCGACGGAATATGGGAATTCTCGGGCCGATGCGAAATCGCCGACATCAACGAACAGTTCCACATCGACCTTCCCGAAGACGATGCCTACCAGACCATTGCCGGACTCATTCTGCATGCCACCGGAACCATACCCGAAGAAGGCTCGCAAGTGAACCTGCCCCCATATCGCTTCGATATAATGCGCAAATCGGCCACCCGGCTTGAACTGATACGCGTAAGCACCATGTAGCCATGCGATCGCTGGGCCGCAACTACGCGCTTAATGTTGTAAACACCGTAGGGGGTGTGATATTCTATCTTATCACATTTCCGTATTCGGCCCGTGTGCTCGGCCCCGAATGTATCGGACAGGTTAATTTCTTTCAGTCGATTATAACCTACATCTCGCTTGTAAGCTGTCTTGGAATTCCTTTGTACGGCGTACGCGAAATCGCCCGGATCACCAACGACCGCTCTGTACGCTCGCACACAGCCATCGAGATTATGCTTCTGCATCTGCTTCTCACCGTGGCCGGAGCCTTGATTGTGGCGGTGCTGTGTGTTTCAGTACCGCGCATACATTCCGACATTCCTCTATTCATCATACTCTCATCCTCTTTGCTTTTTGTGGCGGCAGGCTGCGAATGGTTCTTCAGCGGCACCGAAGATTTCGCCTATATAACATCCCGCGGCCTGTGCGTAAGGGTTCTGTATGCCATAATACTGTTCACCTGTGTGAAAGGTCCGGACGACCTCCTGCTTTACGCCGCTCTGACTGTATTCGGCACCTACGGCAGCCACGTGGTGAATCTCGCCCGGTTCAGACGACTTACAGGAGACGGCGTAATGCTGTCGCGACTGCGTCCATGGCGGCACATACGCCCTGTGATACGCCTGTTCGGAATGACCGTCGCCTCGGCCATATATATCAATCTAAACGTGGTGATTCTCGGCTTTGCAAGCGGCGACACTGCCGTGGGCTATTTCATGGGAGCCATGAAAATAATCACGGTTCCGCTGGGTTTGCTTACAGCGCTTCAGACAACCCTGCTGCCACGGACATCGGCACTTCTGGCCTCAGACCGTCCCGACGAATACCGTATGCTGCTGCGCAGGTCAATGCGTTTCGTATGGGGCATAGGACTGCCGATGGGCATCGGACTCGCACTTCTTGCCGAACCTGTGGTTTCATTATTCTGCGGCGACGCATACGCACCGGCGGTAGCGGTGCTGCGCATCCTCGGCCCTTCATTAGTGCTCATAGCATTCGTATGCGTGCTCAACGCCGCCGTGTTCATTCCGCTCGGATACGAACGCTACGCCACTCTGGCGTGCGCCGCCGGAGCGCTGGCAAGCCTTGCGGTGAACCTGCTGCTTGTGCCGGACATGGCACAATGCGGTGCCGCATGGGCATCGTTTGCCGCCGAAGGAACCGTGGCCGCCGTAATGGCCTGGTATATGCGCCGACGGCTCAAAATAGGAATCGTCGACAGAACCACCCCGGCGTTCTTTATGGCTACCGCTGTGATGGCGCTGGCTGTAATATGGCTCGGCGGACTCCACAGTGGCTACCTGTGGCAGCTTGCCGGACTCCCGCTGTGCGGTGCCGCAGTCTACGGCGCCACCTTGGCTGCGAGCAGGCGGTGACCTATGCGGCAGTAAAGACATTTTCGGCTGTCGCAATAACAAGTGCGCAACTGTATCAATGCCTGCGATGTATAGGCATCGCCGCAGTTTATTCCAATGCGGTCGAACATACGTGTATATACATTATTCTCGGCCTTGATGCTCTGAAGCATCTCCACGGCACGTTCACGGCGCCGGTCATCATCGCGTGCCACGCCATATGCATGCAGCAGCGGAACAGCCACGTTTATCACAAGCGAATCAATCATGCTCTCGCTCATGGCATGTACATCGGGGGCTTTCTCGCTCTCGAAATTATATCTGCGCGACCAATAGCCTGTGAGATCTTTCCGGAACAGCGAGCGGGCCTCCTCTATAGTCTCCACATTCACTGCCTTCGACCCGGCGCTGAAACCGTCGAACATCATGGCGGCAAGGTAGGCAAGACGGCGATGCGGAAAATTCTGAGGACGCATCCGGGCCATCTTCCAGCCCATATTCCCCGGCGCCGTCATGCCGAACTTCGCGCTCATGAACCGGTATTCCTCTATCATGCGCCGGACATAATGGTCGGGGTTCGAAGTCTGTCCGTCGAGAAAGCCGGCCATACCGAAAAGCATTCCCTCCACAGTCACAGGCGAATCGCGGTGCTTGAGCATACGGCGCAACGGAAGAGCACGGGCCAGACGCTCGAACGGCTCGCTGTTGGTTTTGAAACCCAATGCCCGTGCGAGTGTGATATAGGCGGCATTGCGCCAGTCGCCCCCGCTATCCTCTACATAACTGAGCACCCGGTCGGATTTCACATACAGGCGCTCATGGGCAAGGGCGTTTATCCAGTCGCTTATATAAACCGACGGCAGCGAGGGCAATTCGCGGGCGCATGGCAATTCGCCATAAACGTTGTTGACCATCGAGTCGTAGCGACGGCGGAAATCAGGCGAACACGGCATAACAATCTGCGGAATAGGCTCTCCGTCGGTGTGCCTGCGAACCACACAATCGTCGTCGCCCACCACATGGAGCACAACCGAACCATAGGCCGGATCGGAGTCATGACCATGACGGTGCCAGTCGCTGGCCCGCACATGTATTTCCACATCGCCTGCCCACATATGGCCGTCGATGTTTATCTTGGCATTGAAAAAATCAGGGCCCGACCCGGTATTAAGCAGCCCGGGATCAACCACCGACACACGCCTGCCGTCGGTAGTACGCATTCGTCCGGACACCCACAAACGGTGCTGCCACACATACTGCATCAGTTTCTCCATGGCCGGACTCTATAAGTGCATTCAGAGTCTGTTAAAGCGCGAACCGCTTATTTTCTCACCGTCGGAATTATACAGGTCGAAACGTCCGTCGCCACCGCCTATAAGAAAATCGCCTGAATAATACGGACTCACCCCTTTTAAACTCATCACTTTTTCCTCGCGTATAGTGAACAGTTTCTCACCATCGGTGTCAAGCAGCTCCCAGCGTTCATCGTCGCGCTTCACTATAAAGCGGTCGTTGCCATAAAACTGCACATAGTCGTATTTTACAGGTATCACCACGGTGCCTTCGGTATCAACCACGCCCCATTCACCCGATTCATCGTCATATACCAGCGCATAGCGTCCGTTAAAGCCTTCGACGACCAGGCCCGACTTCAGGCGTGTAAACTCGCCGTCGCGCTTCCAGAAACCCCAGTAATCGTTCTTCTTTACCGGAATACGGCCATCGACCATGCTTCCGAACACAGCTTCAACACCTTTCATATCGGCCAGTTTCTCGCCGTTGCGGTCAATGAGAATCCACTTTTCCCCTATGTTTGCCGGAGCACATCCTTCTCTGAAATCATGAATAGCGCTGTATTTTATTTTCACGGCAATCTCGCCTTTGGTATTCACGGCTCCCCACTTCGATTCGTATGTATCCGTGTCGGATTTCCGCAATATCAGCATTCCGTCCATGAAGTATTCGTTGCTGTAAACATCACGTCCGAGCGAAAAACGCACCTCTCCGTCCGTGTCGGCTACTTCAAGTTTTCCATCATCCTTGCGCCGGAACGGAATCAGACCCTCGTTCACGGTGCCTGCCCAGTAGAGACTCTCAAGTCCGTCGATAAGTTCCGCTTTTTTCTTGCCGAAGCGATACACATCATAGCCACGCTTGCCATTGACGGTAAAACAGCCGTTGACTACAGGCGACACATAGCCTTTGAAATCGTAGTCGACAGTTGAGCCATCGGGCGACATGAGAGTCATACGCTGGTCGGAATCGAGATAAACAGGCATATATTCGACTTCCATCCGGCTTTCCGAACACGCCACAGACACAAGGCCGAGCAATATCATCAATGGAAATAACAGCTTTGAACGCATATCAGTGTGTTTATTATGGTTAATTTCTCAAAGTTACATATTTTTTTCTGATTCTGCCAAACAAATGCTAAAATTTGTTTCATTCTGAATTTGCGGAGGCTGACATACTCTATGTCTTCCGATATTTTTTTCGATACTCCGATGGCGTAAGACCTTTGTGTTTTCTGAAAATCCGTGAGATATTGCCATAGCCATTGAAACCAACCATATGGGCGGCATCTGCCAGAACAATATCGGACTCTGTGAGCAGACTGGCAAGCCGGTCGCAGCGATAGCCAAGTATATACTGATATATGGATACACCCATGGTCTGCCTGAATTTTGTTTCAAGATTGCGGCGTGACATCGGCACAAGCTGCAGCAGCTTTCCGGTGTCGAGTTCGCTCATGTAGTTCTCATTGATATACCTTACCACCTTCAGAACGTTTTCATCGAGAATGTTGTATCGGTCGGTTGAACACCGCTCGATAATTTTGCTGGGCAACACCTTAAGATTGAACGATGTTATGTTGGACTGAAGAATCTGCTGCTCGATAAGTTTCGCCATGGCGTAGCCGCCTTCCTCCACCAGAAGGGGTATTGAAGAAATAGGAGGGTCGGATATCGAGCACATCAGCTCATCGTTGTCGATACCCAGCAGCGATATTTCTTCCGGTATGGAAATATTCGACATCTTGCAGGTTTCGGATACAAACAGTGCCCGCTCATCGTCGCAGCAGAACAGCGCAACAGGCTTAGGAAGCTGCCGCAGCCACTGTGCAAGCTCGTGTCGCATCTCATCGTTTACCGTCGGAGTCATGAAACTGCGGAAATTACCGCCGCAACGTCTTACCTCACGTTCAAATCCTTCCAGGCGTTCTTCCGACCATACCACATCCTTAAAACCGAAATAAGCGAATTCGTTGTACAGCTTTTCCTTGAAAAATTCAGCTGCTATACGCCCCTCGTTATGGTAGTCGCCGGTGAGATTGGAGTAGCGTGTGCTTCGCCAGTGGAAATTCAACAGCACCACCGGCACATTGAGTTCCTTCTGAAAATCAATCGTATTGCTCTCAAGCTTGCCTATGATGGCATCGGGCCGCCACTTACGCGTCCATTCAAGCACGCCCTCGATTCCATGCATCTCTATAAAATAAAATGGCAAGCGATAGAACATCCATGGCCCATGTTCCTGAGAGTATCTCACCAGGCCGCGAAGCAGACGGCGGTCGTAGTCGCTTGAATAGTCGATCAGAAGGAGTATCTTAATCATTTCAAACGCAAATTGAGGATTGACTTGCGCAAATGTATGAAATAACATCTGTTTTTACAAATATTCAACTCGCTTTTTGATGATAAATGCAATAATTTGCGCAAATCGAAGATAAATAAACGCAAATCATTGATTTTCGTGCAATTTGTTGAGCTAATTTTGCAAAAAAAGTTAAGAGCCATGAAAATCGGAGTTGATTTAGGAGGCACCAACATTCGGGTCGGCCTTATCGAAGGAGATTCTGTCCTTGCAAAAAAAATATCGCCATGTCCGGCCGATCGTCCGGCCGATGAAATACTTGACTGCATCGGAAATATGATTTCCGATACCTTACATGATGATGTCAGGGGAATCGGCATAGGAGTTCCATCGGCTGTAGATGTAGACAATGGCATAGTATATGATGTATGCAATATACCATCGTGGAAAGAAGTTCGCCTTAAGGAATATCTTGAAGGACGCTTCGGCCGACCGGCATTCGTCAACAACGATGCCAACTGCTTTGCACTCGGAGAAACAATCTACGGCTGCTGCAGCGATTTCCGCAACGTTGTAGGAATAACTCTCGGCACTGGCGTCGGCATGGGTATTATAATAAACGGCCAGCTTTACAACGGGGTGAACGCAGGCGCCGGCGAATTGAGTTCCATTCCCTATCTCGACTCCGACTACGAACATTACTGCAGCAGTTCATTCTTCACGCGCTGCCACGGTATCACAGGAAAAGAAGCCGCATCACTCGCATCACAGGGCAATGAGCGGGCCTTGGCCATATGGGAGGAATTCGGCACTCACCTGGGCAAGCTGCTGACTGCCGTACTTTATGCATATGCGCCTGAGGCGATTGCATTCGGAGGCAGCATATCCCAGGCTTTCTCCCATTTTGAAAAGAGTATGCGCCGCGAACTCTGCAATTATCCATTCAAGGCCACACTTCGCCGACTAAGGATATGCACATCGAACGGTGGCGACACAGCACTCCTCGGAGCCTCGGCCCTTGTAGACCGAAATGCCCGATAACCATACAAAACATCCCATTCATCACAACCATGAATAAATTATCACATTATTGTAAAGCTGGCTCTTTTTCTCTCATTCTGTTGGCGGCTTCCTGTTCAAACGGTTTCTCTCCATCGAAAACCGTTCTCTCCGATGGCTGGACTCTAAGCTCGGACGAGATGCGATATGAGGCTACGGTGCCATCCACTGTTATGGGTGTGCTCTACGAAAACGGACTCTATGACAACGCTCTCGAAGGCGACAACTACAAGAACATCGACAAAAAGATATTCGACAGCCCCTGGCGCTACAGCCGCACGATAGAAGTGCCGGCCGTGCCACGCGACGGACACGCGGCAATAAACTTCGAAGGTCTTGGCTGGGGAGCCGACGTATGGATCGACGGTAAAAAAATCGCTTCCCGCGACACTCTGTACGGACCATTCCGACAGTTCGAACTCGACATCACTCCTTATGCCGGCAAGACAAGCAAACTCGACATTGACGTATACCGCGCACAACCCGGCGATCCCAATATAGGTTTTGCCGACTGGAACCCGCGTCCGGCCGATGAGAGCATGGGGTTATTCCGTCCGGTTGTAATATCCACTACCGGAGCGGTCGACATCCGCCATCCGGCTGTGAGATCGAAAGTCAATACCGAAACTCTTGCCGAAGCATGGCTGACTGTAGACGCCACTCTGGAGAATAAATCGCAGAAGCCTGTAGACGGTGTACTCAAGGGTTCGTTCGACAACAGAACCTTCAGCGTGCCCGTAAGCCTCGGCCCCGGGGAAAGCCGCAGGGTGGTTCTGACCTCCGACGATGAAGCACAGCTGCACATCGACAATCCCCGCCTGTGGTGGGTGCGCAATCTCGGAAGTCCGGAGATGTACAACATGAGTCTGGAATTTATCGTCGACAATCAGGTGTCCGACAAAGAAAGTATCGATTTCGGCATCCGTCAGATTGAAGATTACTTCACAGCCGAAGGTTATCGCGGTTTCAAGGTGAACGGAAAGAAAGTGCTCATACGCGGCGCCGGATGGACCGATGATATATTCCTGCGCAACACTCCTGAGAGCAACGAAACAGAGATTCAATATATCTGCGACATGAATCTCAACACAGTACGGTTCGAAAATTTCTGGGGCACATCGCAGAACATCTACGACCTGTGCGACCGCTACGGCCTGCTTGCCCTGACCGGATGGAGCTGCTTCTGGGAGTGGGAGACATACATGGGATGCCCCGGCGACGACTACGGCTGTATAAGCTCCGAACGCAACATGGACCTTACCGTAAAATCTCTGCGCGACCAGATTCTATGGCTAAGGAATCATCCGTCGATTATCGCTTGGTTTGCCGGCAGCGACATGTTGCCGCGCCCCGAACTCGAAAAGCGCTATCTTGAATTCCTTCCGGAAATCGATGACCGTCCTTATCTCGGAGCCGCAAAAGAGCTTACAAGCGAACTCACCGGTCCGACAGGAATGAAAATGGCCGGTCCGTACGACTATGTGGCTCCCAACTACTGGTTCGACAAAAACGCCCCCGGCGGTGCCTTCGGTTTCAACACCGAAACCGGTATAGGTGCACAGCTGCCGGTAGAGGAATCGATCCGCCGCATGATACCTGCCGACAGCCTATGGCCGGTCGGCAATGCCTGGGACTATCATTGCACTACTGCCGGCGAAGCCATGCATTCGCTCGACGTTCTCAAGGATGTGATTGAGAAACGATACGGACGGCCAGAAAATCTCAGCGATTTCCTTCGAAAGGCCGACCTGGTAAACTACGACGGCACCCGTGCCATGTTCGAAGCATTCAGAGTAAACATTCCCAAATCAACCGGAGTCATACAATGGATGCTCAATTCGGCCTGGCCATCGCTCTACTGGCAGCTATACGACTACTATCAGCAGCCTACAGCCGCATATTACTCCGTGAAAAACGCCAACAAGCCGGTGCAGCTCGTCTACAACTACGGCGACCATGCAATATACGCTGTAAACGAGAGTTCCGATGTTGTCTCGACCGTCGCATCAATGTCGCTCTACGATGTAAGCGGCAACAATAAATCCGAAAAGAAATCTGTAAGCGTCAGTCCTTATTCTGTAGTGAAGGTATTCGACCGACCGGATTTCAGCGGCACCGGATTCCTCTTCCTCAATCTCGCGGATACCGGCGGCAACATCATCGCACGCAACACATATTGCATTTCATCGGTCGATGATGTCAACGACTGGAAAAACTCCAGCTGGATCAGAACACCGGTTGCACGTCACGGCGATTTCAGCGGTCTGGCAAACCTGCCCGAAGCAAGCTGTGCGATCAGTACGGCAAAGGTGAACGAAAACACACTTGATGTGACTCTGGAGAACCAGTCCGACAATGTGGCTTTCTTTATCCGTATGGTCCTTAAAAATGAAAAAGGCGAACTCGCCGTGCCGGTTCTGTGGGCCGACAACTATATTTCGCTGGAACCTGGCGAGACACGGAAGATTTCCGTCGACCTAAGCAGGGCAAGAAACTTCACAGGCAGCGGAAGTATTGAAATTTCGGGATGGAACGTACCAAAAAAGAACACAACAATCTAATATATTTTTACCATGAAGAAATGTTTAATTTTGCTTGTATGCGCGTTATGCTGCTCAATGCAGCTTATCGCACAACAGCTTACAGTAAGCGGCACGGTTGTCGACCAGTCCGATGAACCGATAACCGGTGCCATGGTAAGCCTGCAGTCCGACCCTCAGAAAGCTACCATGACCGACATCGATGGCAATTTCACGATTTCGGTATCGGCAGGAAACTCCATTACAGTGAGCTTTGTAGGCTATGAGACAGCCATAAGGAAAATAAATCCCGGCGAGACATCTGTACACATAGTACTGAAAGAGGATGTAGTGACTCTTGAAGAAGTAGTGGCCATAGGCTACGGCACACAGAAGAAGAAACTCATCACCGGCTCGACCGTACAGGTAAAAGGCGATGAGATTGCCCGAACATCAAATGTAAGTGCGTTCACTGCCCTTCAGAGCCTTACCCCCGGTGTTCAGATCAAGAGCAATTCCGGTAAACCCGGCGATGGCTTCGCCGTAACCATACGTGGTATGGGAACAACAGGCGACGCCGCTCCACTATATATAATCGACGGACTTGTAGGCGGCGATCTCAATGCAATAAATCCCAACGACATAGAGTCAATCGATATTCTCAAGGACGCTGCATCCACCGCCATCTATGGCGCCCGGGCCGCCAATGGTGTGATTATAGTCACAACCCGCCACGGACAGCAGGGCCGTCCGACCGTGAATTTCGACTTCTACTACGGATGGCAGAACATGGCAAAAAAACCGCAGACTCTCACAGCCCGCGAATACATGGCCGTAATGGACGAGGCCGCTGTAAACGATGGTCTTGACATGTACAACTGGACCAGCTACATGAGCCAGGAAAAATACAACGCCTACATGTCGGGGGCCGACAACGGAACCGACTGGATCAACGCCATCACCGGCAAGAACGCTCCCGTACAGAACTACACTCTCGGAATCAGCGGAGGAAGCAACAACTCGGTATACTCGATGTCGCTCGGCTACACCTCGCAGGAATCGCTTGTAGGCAGCCAGTATTTCACCTCGAAATACGAGCGCTTCAACGCACGCATGAACTCGGAATATACAATTTTGCGAATAAAGGACTTCGATGCTGTGAAAATAGGTGAAAACTTCACCATGTCGTTTATCAAGGACCAGGGTCTCGGACTCGGACAGGACGGTCCTTACTGGAACCACCTCCGCAACGCCATGGAGGCTTATCCTATCATGGAGCTGATGAACGAAGACGGCACCGACTTTAATCCGGGCATTCTGTCGTGGTCGAACATGAGGGTGAATCCGGTGATGATGCTGATTCTGCAGGGCCGCGACCAGGACAACAAGAACTATTCGGCCCGAGGCAACTTCTATATCAACATACAGCCCATAAAAAACCTCATATTCCGTTCGCAGTTCGGCATCGGATACAGCAGCTACACAAGCCGTTCGTTCCGCACGGCCTACAACTACGGACCACTCGCCCAGAACGCCAACGACATAACCACACAGTCAGCCGGTTCCGACTATTCGTGGAGCTGGGACAACACGCTCACATATTCCTTCTCGATAAAGAACCTCCACAATATCAGCGCCATGATAGGCATGACAGCCGAACGCTGGGGCTACGGCGAAGGTACCGGCGGCTCTAACATCAATTCGGCGTTCTCCGACTTCATGCACGCATGGCTGAGCAACAACCCCACAATCTACCCCACCAATACCACCCTATGGGGCGCTCCATCGGGCAAGGGTGCGCTTGTAAGCTACTTCGGACGTGCCAACTATGACTTCGACGGACGTTACCTGGCCACATTCACTCTACGCGCCGACGGAAGCTCCAACTTCGCGCCGGGACACCGCTGGGGTTACTTCCCCTCGGCAAGCGTAGGCTGGAACCTCGCAAGCGAGAAGTTCATGGCTTCGCAGCGCACCTGGCTCGACCAGTTCAAGCTTCGCGCTTCGTGGGGTCGGAACGGTAACTGCAATATCTCGAATTTCCAATATCTTACAACCATAGGAATTGGCGGCGCAAACTATTTCTTCGGCAGCAACCACCTCGACAAGGTTACAGGTTCGTATCCCGAAAAACTCGCTAATCCCGACATCACATGGGAAAAATCGGAACAGTTCGACATCGGCTTCGACTCGCGGTTCCTTCACAACCGGCTGGGTGTTATCTTCGACTACTATAACAAAACCACAAAAGACTGGCTTGTAGTAGCTCCTATCCTTGCCTCTTATGGCACCGGCGCTCCGATGATAAACGGCGGCGATGTACGCAACAGAGGTGTCGAACTCGCTCTGTCGTGGAACGACCGTGCCGGCGATTTCATCTACGGTGCTACTGTAAATCTCGGCTACAACAAGAACGAGGTCACACGTCTTGCCAACGATGAGGGAATCATCAACGGCTCAACCGAAATACTTTCAAGCCGTACCGACTATATCTCGCGCGTACAGGTAGGACACCCGATCGGTTTCTTCTACGGATACAAAACCGATGGTGTGTTCCAGAACGAGGCCGAAGTAAACGCCTACCGCAATTCCAAGGGCGAACTCATCTGTCCGACATCAAAACCAGGCGACCTGCGATTCGTCGACACTGACGGCGACGGAAGCATCACCGATGCCGACCGTGTGGAAATCGGAAACCCGCATCCCGATTTCAATCTCGGTGTAAACATCAACCTGGGATATAAAGGTTTCGACTTTTCGGTATCGGGAGTAGGTGCTTTCGGCCAGCAGATCGCCAAATCATACCGCGACTTCTCCGACAAGGGCAAAGACTCCTATACAATGGATGTGGTCAAGAACCGCTGGCACGGCGAAGGATCTTCGAACCGATACCCGCGTCTGTCGATTACCCCGTCGGAAAACAACTGGAACCGCATATCCGACATCTATGTTGAAGACGGCGACTATTTCCGCATATCCAACATCACACTTGGCTACGATTTCAAGAATATATGGAAAGCCTGTCCGTTCCAGCGCCTACGCGCATATGCCACAATCCAGAATCTCTGCACTTTCACAAAATATTCGGGCACAGACCCCGAGGTAGGTTTCGGCGGCGACAGCTGGGCCACCGGCATCGACACCGGACGATATCCTGTGAGCCGCACTTTCCTGCTGGGTGCAAACATAACATTCTAACCACATTAAACATATTGTCATGAAATCAATATATAAACTGGTTTTACTGCCGGCACTCGCTCTTGCGGCATGCGCATGCTCAGAGAGTTTTCTGAATACCGACAATCTTACCGGAAAGGACAACACCAATTTCCCGCTTACTTATGGCGAAGCACAGGAAGTGCTCACCTCCTGCTACGAACCCCTTATGGGCCAATGGGACGAACCTGCCGGCAACACCGACTTCGTTGCCACCGTAATGTCGGACGACTGCTTCCCTGGCGGCGGTTCCGACGACAGAATATTCCATGCCATAGGCTCGTACAAGCGTATCGATGTAAACATGTACGCCACTTTCTGGCGCCGCCGCTACGAAGGTATATACCGCTGCAACTTCCTGCTGTCGGTGGCCGACCAGATCGACATGACCGGAGAACAGCGCAACCAGTTTCTGGGCGAATGCCATTTCCTGCGTGCAATGTATTATTTCGACCTGGCACGCGCATTTGAAAACGTACCGTTGGTACTGTCGCCCGAACCTGCCAACAATCCTCAGGCTGCGCCCGATGACCTCTATGCACAGATTGGATTCGACTTCCTGCAGGCATGCGAACTGTTGCCTGACCGCAAGTTCGACCCGGCATGGAATGCCACTAACCTCGGCCGTGCCACCCGCTGGGCCGCCCAGGGCATGCTTGCACGCGCATGGCTTTTCTACACCGGCTTCTATAACAAGGACAGTCTGCCTGTAGCTTCGGCCGACGGTACTACAGATGCCGTTACCAAAAACGACATCATAAAATATGTCGACGACTGCATTGCAAATTCAGGTCACGACCTGGTGAACGATTTCCGTAATCTCTGGGCATATTCATATGCCGAAGGTTATGAATACCGCGACCAGAACAACCTCAAATGGGTGACCGACGACGGAAGCAATCCCGAAGCCGTGTTCATATGCCATCATGGGGTATGGAACAATCCCGATTGGGGAAACTACGGCCACAATCTTTCAGTTCTCGACTACGGTTTGCGCTACCAGGATGAAGGAGCCGGTTACGGCGACGAGGGTGTATGGCCGTTCGGCGCCGGATGGGGTGCCGGTACGGTAACGGAAAGTCTGTACAATTCCTTCGCCTCCAACGACATCCGTCGTCAGGGTTCGATTATAAATGTCGACGACCCCAGCGAAGGCCTTACTTACACCGACAACGCCTCGGGTCAATGCTACGACACTCATCTGTTCATCAAGAAGTATACACCTATAAATGTGCACAGCGATAATGAAACGCTTACAGGTGGAACAGGATATTGTGCCATGGCTCTCGTTCTCTATCCCGGCTATACCGAAACCGACTTCCAGGTCAACAACCTTGTCGATTTCATGATGCTGCGCTTTGCCGACATCCTTCTGATGGGTGCGGAACTTGGCGGCCCAAATGCCCAGAGACATATGGACAGGGTGCGCGAACGTGTCGGACTCAGTCCGGTTCCGGCCACACTTGAAAACATCAAGAAAGAACGCCGCTGGGAGCTTGCCTTCGAAGGTGTACGCTACTACGATGTACTCCGCTGGCACGATGAGGCGCAACTCACTGCAAACCGCTCGAACTGCAAGGTGCTGAATTCCGGCGTCGAGACTGTAATATCTATCCCATTCCGCCCCGAGACACGCGGTTTCCTGCCTATTCCTCAGCAGGAAATAGAAAAATCGGGCAATATTCTCAAGCAAAACGCAGGCTGGACCGATGCTTCCTGCACTTTCTGACAACCTGACAATAATCTGAAATCATGAAAAAGATTCTATTATATTCGGCTACTGCCCTGACCATGATGCTTACATCATGTCTTCAGGCCCATGTATCCGACGACTCCATGGGCGAAATCCTCGCCCCCGAGCAGATCGACATAGAGGTAACTACCGACAAACCGGGTTCAAACATGGTTATCATGCGTTGCAACACTCCAGGCGTGATTCCTTACTGGACCACGCCTACGGGTAAGTCGACTCGTGTATGCGATACAATAATAGCGCCATTTACCGGCGAGTTCAAGGTACAGTTTGTAGGCCTGTGCGGCGGCGGTGCCTCGCAGGCTGTGGAAAAGACAGTAAACATCGAACGATTCGATTACGAAATCGACCCGATGTATGTGCTTTTTGCCGGTGAAAACGGCTCCAAAAAATGGGTCTGGGACCCCAATCCCGGACGTGGCGGCAGCGGCTGCTATGGAGCCGGCGGATACGGCTGGTCGCCCGATGTGCCAAACTGGGGCGGTGTGAATGTTGGCGATGATGGCGTTTATGCCGATGAATATCTGGTGTTCGACCTCAATGGCGGCGCCAATGTTACGCTTCACCGTCATGACGGTACCGAGCAGAAAGGCACATTCGCGTTTAATAAGAACGTGTCGTCCGACCGTGCCGCCCTCACTCCCTGCTTCCGCAACGGCGAACCCACCGGACAGGGCTGGCTGGGAACTGTGACTCTTTCGGGAACTACTGTTCCCTGCGGAGAACTCCAATGGGGCATGGGTCCGGCTCGCGATGAGTTCGAGATTGCTGTTCTCTCACCCGATGAAATGGTGCTTATTCAATGGATGGGCAGCTCGATTCTGTGCGACCCTGACTGGGCCACAGGCTCAACCCACTGGTGCTTCGTGCGCGATGGTGTCCAATAGTCATACATAATTATCTACTTTCCGAGGAGACTGTGTATGACACAGTCTCCTCTCTCTAAAAAACATATACAAACATTATACTTATGAAATTTATACATCTGCTTGCCGCTGCTATGGCCATATCGGCAGTATCATGCAGCGAAAGAGTGAAAGTGACCGCCGACTATCAGGTGGTTCCCCTACCGCAAACAATCACTGAAACAGCCGGTGAACAGGCTTTTGTACTTAATCCGGATACCCGCATCGTGGCAACCGACAGCTCCATGACTTCGAATGCCGAACTGCTCGCCGGTTACATTGCCCGCATGAACGGTTTCACTCCCGAAATCACATCCGACACTCCCGGCGACAACTACATTATACTCAACGCCAACCTTGACAACGTGAACAAAGAAGCTTATGAGATTAATGTCAGTTCCAGTCACATTGCCATAAACGGTGCCTCGCCGGCCGGCACTTTCTACGGCATCCAGACAATACGCAAGTCGATTCCAGGCAACTCAGGTAACTGCGATGTTGTATTCAGTCCCGCTACAATTTCCGATGCCCCGCGTTTCAGCTACCGGGGAGCACACTTCGACTCATCACGCCATTTCTTTGACGCAGATTCCATAAAGATATTCATCGACATGCTGGCGCTCCACAACATCAACCACATGCACTGGCATCTGACCGACGACCAGGGTTGGCGCGTTGAAATCAACCGCCGGCCCGAACTTACAAGAACCGGCTCGATGCGTGCCGGTACTATCATAGGCCACGGAGGCCCCGATAACAACAGCTTCGACAGCATTCCTTACGGCGGATACTACACACAGGAACAAATACGCGACATTGTGGATTACGCTTCACGCCGCCACATTACAATCGTACCCGAAATTGATCTTCCCGGCCACATGCAGGCGGCCCTTGCAAGCTATCCCGAGCTTGGCTGTACAGGCGGACCATACGAAGTATGGCAACGGTGGGGCATTTCCGATGATGTTCTTTGCGCCGGCAACGACAGCATATATGCTTTTATCGATGATGTGCTGGATGAAATAACTGAATTGTTCCCGTCGGAATACATCCACATCGGAGGCGACGAATGTCCGAAAGTCCGCTGGGAGAAGTGTCCCAAATGTCAGGCCCGCATACGCCAGCTTGGTCTGCGCGACAATGAACACGGCACCGCCGAACAGCAGCTCCAGAGCCATGTAATGCGTCATGCCACGGAATTCCTCACTCAACGTGGCCGCAAAGTCATAGGCTGGGACGAGATTCTTGAAGGGGGTATCACTCCTGATGCCATAGTAATGTCGTGGCGGGGCACCGAGGGAGGCAAGGCTGCCGCCGAAGCCGGTCACGATGCCATCATGACTCCTTCGCAGTATCTCTACTTCGACTTCGTACAGAGCGACGACAGAGAGTCGGAACCTCTTGGTGCAAGCTGGGGCGATCCCGTTACTGTTGAGCTTGTATACTCCTACGAACCTGTTCCTGAAAACCTAACTCCCGAACAAGCCGCACATATAATCGGTGTGCAGGCAAATCTCTGGACCGAATATGTGCCCACAATGCGCCACGCCCAGTATATGGAGCTTCCGCGATTAGGCGCCCTTGCCGAAGTTCAGTGGAGCAATGCCGCAAAAGATTATCCGGCATTCCTGCAGCGACTCAAGCGTCTTGCCTCAATATACGATGCCGAGGGATACAATTATGCCCGACACGCATTCGAAACAAAGAATGAAGATTGCGCGAACGAAACCCAGACGGCTCAATAGCCGATGACAAAACCAGTCAGGCTGTGTTCACCTCTGCTTCGCATTGTGAACACAGCCTGATTGTTTATCTATTCAGCTATTTTCGACATTCCCCATCTGTATACTTTATCTATAGCAAGGGTTTTGACATTGTATTTTAATGCCAGTTCCTTGATGAACCGTAGTCCGAAAGGAAAATCTTCTGTAAAATACCGGCTTCCGAAATCAGGAATCCATCCACCCGATACAGCCTTCATGGGTGACAGAATGCCTTTAAAAGCATTTATCGATTTAATCTTTTTTGTAAGAGACGAAGCATCACTCGACTCATAATAATCTAATAGAGAGGGTATTACCCCCCCCCATTTTCATTTCATTCAATAATCCCATAAACTCTGTGTCCATGGCTATTAAAGTCTCGGAGGCATCATCAGTCCAGTCAGAGTAGAAATATCCTCGTTCCGGATATACCTCTCCTTGATAGTCTTTCCACATTGAATAGAGTCGACCGGTATGAAGTATCGGATTACTGTTGGTAAGAGATGCCTCATAGAAATTATCAAGAAGCTTTATCGGAGTGAGAAACAGTTTCTCAAGAGTCTGTCGAAGATATTCCGGATTGCTTGAATTCTCAATAGCTACATTCAGCGATTCCTTGTAACCCAATAAATCTCCTGTTGTTCCGTATTCTCTCACTCTTGATATAAACGGCACCCTTTGGAATCCGAATAAAGCATATTGGCTTCCAAGTATTTCATGTGCAATGAAAAAGAAGCCTGTGCTTGATACTATGGAACCGATCACAGCATCGTCTCTCAGATATGGTTTGATATCCTCAAGTGTCTTCTCTATCAGATAGCCAGGAACACAAAGAAGTATAAGATCGCAACCTGGAATTACATCAGCAGCGCAATTGCTTACCAACGACAATTCTCCCGAATACTCCTTACCTACGCAATCATATACGGAAATTGTTTTTTTCCATTTATCAGGATGTCCGCTAAGAATATTGACGGTATGCTGCTGTGATGCAAATACTCCTGCACATACAATTCCAAGGCTTCCGCCGCCGCAAATACAAATTTTCATTCTGTATATGACACAAGTTTTTTATCATTATCCATTACCCCATATGGGGTCGGCAACAAAGGTAATCAATTATTGGCTCAAGCCGAAATACCGGTGCATGAATTTTCCGAAAAGTGTTAAATTTGCAGTATGAAAACCGCAGATGCAAT
>JAIDBM010000065.1 GCA_029056365.1 Muribaculaceae bacterium
GCTATAGGAAGACAGCGCGGGCCAGGGGCCGTCCGCAAGGTTGTAGATAGTGGTAAGGTCTTCGCTTACGAGCGCCACATTGTCCCAGTTCGAAGCAGTAAGATCAACCTCGCCTTCAAAGTAATTGTCATAGCCGGCTGATGCTATCCGGGCCTGAGTGTCGGCATCAAGATAGTATCCTTCGCCTTGTTCATCGCGGTCTGATGTCTTTACGAAATAGAAGGAAGGCGGAGGATTGAACTGCATTTCCACTGTGAACACTACGGCTTCCTTGCCTCCGGAATACACAGTGATACCAAGGCGGTTGTCTTCAAAATGCACCTCATCGCCCACATTGAGCGTTGAGGTGTATCCGTCAAGCAGCGATATGGCTGTGACCTTGGCTTTGCCTGACGGTACTTTTACGGCCAGCACGAGGTCTCCGGTAAATACGGCGTTGTCATCGAGAACAGGTACGGCAGTGTATTCTTCGCCGCTGACTTCCAGACACAGGGAGGTGACAGGCATTGTCAGCACAGGGTCTTCAGGAAGTTCCTTGTCATCGCATGAATAGAACAGCAGTGCGGTGGCCGCCAGAGTGCATATGTATTTGGAATAAGAAAGTGTCATATCTGTTGGTATTATCGGTTATAACCGGGGTTTTGGGTCACACCAAGCATTATAGCCAGCTGGTCGTTAGGCTTGGGAAGCAGGTAGTTATTGTCGTTTACGGAAGAGGAGGGCGAATATATCCGGGCAATATCCGCCACCATATGCCGACGGCAGAGGTCGAACCAGCGGTTGCATTCGAAGGCAAGTTCCCAGTTGCGTTCATCGAGTACCGCTTTGTCGAAGGCCTCATGCGACAATGAGCCATATGCATCAAGACCTGCGCGTTCGCGGACATCGTTCAGAGCTTTCAGGGCTTTTGCCGAAGGAGTGCCTTCCGCCATATTGGATGCCTCGGCATATATCAGGAGAATGTCGGCATATCGCAGCATGCAATAGAAACCATCGGCAAGGTTGGCCTCGCTTGAGCCATAGTAACCGCCTGATTTGGGACCGCCGTCGCGAAGTTTGCCTACATATGGTTCGGCCACCTGTTCGTCCTGCCATGTGGAGCCATTATTGAAAATGAGATAAAATGTGCCGTCGAAGCGGGCCCCTCCGGGGAAACTCTGCATAAAACGCTTGTCGCTGGTCCAGTCGGCCCAGCCGCCTTCGGCGACAGGCCGTATGGCGCGGTTGACATATCCGCCGGTACCGTTGTCGCTGCTGGCATAAAGCGTGAATATGAATTCCCCGTTGGTGTAACGATGGTCGAAAAGCCACAGGTTCAGAAATGCAGGCTGAAGGCTGTATCTGTCCGACTCAATCACACTCCAGGCCTTGTCTCTTGCCGAAGCATAGAGTTCGCTGCGGTTGAGAGGGAATCCGGCCATGGTGAGATATACTTTTGCCAACAATGCCGAAGCTGCGAGACTACACGGTTTCGACGGATTGTCGACGTTCTCCGGCAGCAGACGTTCGGCTTCTTTCAGGTCGTTGACGATGAAATCGTAAATGTCGGCTACCGGCGACTGAGGTTCCTGAGTGGCGTTTGACTGATTGTCTTCGGTCAGGATAGGAATCTCGCCGAACCAGCGCACCATATTGAAATAGCTCATCGCACGCAGAAAGCGGGCCTCGCCTTCAATCGTCTCAAGCGATTCCGGTGCAAGTTTGTCGTTCTGCGCGACAAGCGATATCAGAGTGTTGCAGGCGCTTATCGAGGCGTAGGAGTTGTTCCAGAGCACATCGGTGATTTCATCCGGATTGCTCACTGTGGCGATGTCGCAGTTTTCAAAGCCGCGCCAGCGCACAACCGAACTGACATTCACATCTTCGCCTCCGGCAGTGGCCACATAGGGGGCGTCAGAGCCGAATATTGCATATAACGGAGTGTAGGCACCGGCAATGAAGCTGTTGAAGTCGGTCAGGGTATTGAAAAACTTATCGGTAGTCGGCTGTCCGGTAAGGTCTTCGTCAAGTGCGTCGCACGAGTTCAGCAATGGCATTGCAAGCGCCGCAATCGCCAGTATTGATGATTTGATATATTTCATGGTTGAGGGAATTAGAATGTGAGATCAAGGCCTATCGACCAGCTTTTGGCCGATGGATATACACCGCGGTCAATACCGGCTCCATAGGCATCCATGCCCATGGAGGCTTCGGGGTCGTAGCCTGAGTAATTTGTCAGAGTGAACAGGTTTGTGGCGCTTACCGACAGACGCGCGGAAGCAAAGCGTATTCTGCG
>JAIDBM010000066.1 GCA_029056365.1 Muribaculaceae bacterium
GGCCGCTCAACCTAATACCCTTGCTTCTTTCGGGACCTGGGGGATTCAAAGGGAGCTTGCCGCGTAGGACTTACCCGTGTGCAAAGTTACGATAAAAAATCGTAACCGCAATATTATTTAATATTCCTTAACGCTCCACGCAGAGGTGTTCGGGGCGATAGTACATAATCGGAAGAGTGCCGTCGAGGGCGCCGAAGGCGTTCGATGCCAGCGAACCCATTTCGTCTTCTCCGGGCATAAGCACAATGCGTCCAATCCATTCTATCCACTCGCGCAGCAAATCCACAAAATATTTGCTGTGGGCTATGCCGCCGGTGAGAATAATGGCATCGATGTTGCCTTTCAGGGCCACGGCACGTGCACCCACTTCTTTGGCCACGCCGTAAGCCATGGCTTCTACCACGCGTTTGTAGGGTTCCTCGCCGTTCATGGCGCGGGCCGTGATTTCTTTCATGTCGGTGATGCCGAGATGAGCTGCAAGGCCACCGCGTCCGTTAAGCAGTTTCTTGAGCTCGCGCTGGGTGTATTTGCCGCTGAAGCACAGGTCTACCAGCTGGTCGGCGGGCACGGTTCCGGCGCGTTCGGGGCTGAAGGGGCCGTCGCCGTTGAGGGCGTTGTTCACATCAATCACCTTGCCGTGGCGGTGGGCGCCTACCGAAATGCCTCCGCCGAGATGCACTACTATAAGGTTGAGGTCGTTGTAGGGAATACCGTTTTCGCGGGCATACTTGCGGGCCACGGCTTTCTGGTTGAGAGCGTGGAAAATGCTTATGCGTTCGATTTCAGGAATTCCGCTCAGACGGGCTTCGGGCATGAATTCGTCCACCACCTCAGGGTCGGCTATGAATGCAGGGCAACCGATTTCCTTTGCCAGCTTGTCGGCTATGAGGGCGCCGAGGTTGCAGGCATGTTCCATGTGGGCATGAGTAAGGTCGTGCATCAGGGTATCGTCTACGGCGTATACTCCGCCCGGGGTAGGCTGGAGCAGGCCGCCACGGGCCATGATTGCGTCGAACTCCATAGGTATGCCGGCTTTTGCAAGCATACGGCGCACAGTATCCTCGCGATAGGCAAGCTGTTCGTTTATGTGGGAGAAAACCGCGATTTCGGCGGGCGAGTGGTGTTCGGTGTCCACCCATGTCTGCACTCCGTCGGTATATACGGCCACTTTGGTGGATGTGCTGCCGGGGTTTATAATCAGTACTTTCATATTTCAGGGGAGGGATTTAGTATAGTTCATTGAAAGCTGCAGCCTAAAGCAGGCAGGCCAGCGCCAGAGAGTAGAGTTTGCTGATGTCGTGGTCGGCACGCGAGGGAATCACAACCGGAGCTGTGGTGCCGCACAGTACGCCTGCCATGGGGGCATCACAGAAGAACGACACCGTTTTGTAGAATGTGTTCGCTGCCGTAAGAATCGGGAAAATGAGCACATCGGCCTTGCCGGCCACCGGCGAGTCGATGCCTTTGATTTCAGCGCTGTGGAGGTCGCAGGCGGTTTTCACATCCATGGGGCCGCCTACAACGCATTCGCCGAATTTGCCTTCTTCGGCTTCCTTTATTATTTCGGCATATGAGAGGGTGTATTCGAATTTCGGGTTCACCTTTTCGGTGAAATGTATCAGCGCCACGCGCGGACACGGATTACCCAGTGCATGCTCGGTGTCGATGGTGTATTTGAGCATGGCCCTCAGCTGGTTGGCGTCGGGCGCCGGAATCACGGCCGCATCGGTGAAGAGGAGCATCTTCGGGTAGGCCGGAACCTTGGTGAGCGTGATGTGGCTGAGCACCTGTCCGGGGGGCAGCAGCCCGTGTTCTTTATTGAGTACAGGACGGAGCAGACGGTCGGTGTTTATGCCGCCTTTCATGAGCACATCGCCACGGCCCTCGCGAATCAGGCGCACGCCTAACACGGCGGCGGCATCGATGTCGTCGGCCACGAACACTTCCACTCCCGGATGGCGGTCGGCCAGTTCCTGTGCAATGGCGGCTTTGTCGGCTTCGACTGTAAGAAGAAATTCCGCGCTGCCGTCGGCCGCGCACTGTTCAACTACCGCACGGGTAGGCTCATCGGTGGGACATACCACCACTACACGCCGTTTGGGTGTCATGGCTTTGAAACGCGCAATAAGGTCGTCGAAGCTTTTCAGCTCTTCGGTTGCGGCGGGGAGAGTGTTTTTGTTCATGGTAATTGCTTACAGAGAATTATTAGAGTTGGATCGTATTTTGTTAGTGTTGGATAGAGTGGAAGCACGGCGTTGTCGATTACGCTGGTTTTCCGGGTGCAAAGATGGCACAAATTTCGGTGAATTCCAAAGAAAACCATAAAAAAATACACACTTGAGGCAGAAACGTGCAATCCGTTGAAAAAAAATCTCCATTAAAATTTGCAAGTAACTGAAATAATGCTTTACTTTGCAGATGCTGGAGAGTCAATTTGTCGTTAAAATACGATTAACGGAACTAATCAGCTTGTCGTTGAAATTTTTTTACATCATAATACATCAATTTCCTTTCTATGAACAAAACTCTACTTTTCCTGTCCGCTCTGGTTCTTTGCGGAAGCGGCATCCGGGCAGCGGCGCCCGAGCTTGTTTCTTCGGATGCTCAGGCCCGTCCGGCCATGGTGCAGGCCAAAGCCGATGAGGCTCCGGGCAAAATAGAATTCCGCTATTATGAGGACAACGAGACCACCGGCCTTGCTTTCACCAATCTCAGCAACGGCGAGGTATGGGAAGCGGTACAGATGCCCAAGGATGTGGCCGCCACTTATGCCGGCAGCAAGATAACTTCGCTCAACATAATCACTCCTACCAACAAACTGGCGAGCAACGTGAATTATGTGCGAAGCATAACTGTATATATATCCACTTCGCGTGGCGGCACACCGGTCTACACCCAGTCGGCCAATCTCGGCACTGTCACCAACACTCTCGTGAACGTGGCTCTCGACACCCCCTATGAAATAACCGGCGACAACGATGTATGGTTCGGCTACTATTTCACCCTCAACCGCAATATCGCCAACAACAACTATTATATCGCCACCGACGGCGTGCCCTCCGCGAGCAGCGCCGGCGCCTGGATTAAGGCCAATAACGAGTGGACCACCTGCAACGAATACGGCAACCTGCTCATCGGTGCTGTGGTGGAAGGCGACAATCTGCCCGGCGACATGGCCACTATTGCAGGCCTTGAACTCGACGGTTATGCCGAAAACGGCTCCGACCTCACTTTCGGCGTGAATGTCCGCAACACCGGTGCGAACGAGCTCAACTCGGTGGAACTCGAATACTCGTTCCTTGGTCAGACAAAGACCGTCCAGCACACATTCACAACTCCTCTGGCATATTATGAAACTGCCGTGGTAGAGCTTTCAATACCGTGCAATGTGGTTTCGTCGGCCGGTAATATTCTCAAGGTTACAGCCTTGAAAGCCAACGGTGTGGATAACAACAGCACAAAGAATGTGGCTGAAACCAATGTGATATGCTATCCGGCCGGAGCCGCTGTCAAATACCGTCAGAACGTGCTTATGGAAGAAAGCACCGGCACATGGTGCCCCAACTGTCCGTTGGGTATCGTGTCAATAGAGACGCTGAAAGAAAAATACACCGATGGTTCTTTCATTCCTGTAGCCGTGCACTATGACGACGACATGCAGACAACCTCTTACAACCAGTACTTTAGCTTGGCGGGCAGCTCTTTCCCTTATTATATGCTGAACAGAAAAGCCAAAGGCGGTTTCGCGCAGAACAACGAATACAATGTTAGCCGCATCGAGGCTGCATACAACGAGCTTACCGCAATGCCGGCCAAGGCGGGTATAAAACTGGATCTCGACTGGACATCCGACAAGCGTACAAGTATACATGCCACAGCTACAAGCGAATTCGCCTTCGATATCACCGGAACTTATCGTGTGGCCTTCATTGTGGTGGAAGACGGTGTTGGTCCGTATGATCAGCTTAACAACCTGACAGGCACCCCCGGTTTCGGCATCTTCTCGACCGGAGGAACTAAAATATCATGGACATTCGACGATGTGGCCCGTTATATCTATGGTGTGTTCGGTATGACCGACAGCTCGATTGTGAATCCGACGGGAGAGACTCCGTATACCTACGATATCGACCTGTCGCTCAGCAGCGTTACCGACATCAATAATGCCCGTATCGTGGCTGCGCTTCTCGATGCAAATACCCGCGAGGTAGTGAATGCGGTAGAGGTTGCACTCCCCGGCACAAGTGGTGTCGACAATGTGGTTGACGAAGAGTCTGCAGTAAGCATCAGCACCGTAATGGGTGGCCTGACAGTAAGCGGAGCCGATGTCACCGAGGTGTACACTATCGATGGCCGTCGTGCCGCTACCGCCTACGGCGAAGCATCAATCAGTCTGCCCGCAGGTCTTTATGTAGTGAAGGCCGACAATGTAGTACGCAAGGTGATTGTGAAATAAATCATACAAAAATATTTTCCAGGAGCCGGGGCCTCGCGCCCCGGCTCTTGTTATATCCGCGAGGCTGAAGGAACGTTGGCGGGAAGTAGCGACGGCGAGAAGTAACGTCGGCGTTGAAGTAACGTCGGCGAGAAGTAGCGTCGGCGCCCTCGCCGACGGTGACCCGGTTTTGTCCTTTCCAGCTTGTTCACGCATATCCGGGGCGTCGTCGCCGCCGGTGTCCCGTTCAGGCCCATGTGCAGCGTGTTCAAGCGTGGTCCATTCGTCGGCGAGGTCGCCGACGTTACACAGGGCTGCGTCGATGGCGGGAAGTAGCGACGGCGTGAAGTAACGTCGGCGCCCTCGCCGACGGTGGCCCGGTTTGGTCCTTGCCAGGTTGTTCACGCATGTCCGGGGCATCGCCGCCGGTGTCCTGTTCCGGCCCTTGCGCAGCGTGTTCAAGCGTGGTCCATTCGTCGGCGAGGTCGCCGACGTTACACAGGACTGCGCCGACGTTACACAGGGCTGTGCCGACGTTACACAGGGCTGCACCGACGTTACACTGGACTGCGTCGATGCTGCACTGGCATGTTACACAGGCGATGCCACACAGTCGCCTCGCCGCAACTGAGGGGGAAAATTTTGAAAATTCGCGAGGAATCGTTAAATTTGCGGAGGAATCTAAAAATTACTTCGAAACCGTTCGGAAGGCGGGAAAAAGAATAATTTTAGACATAACAGTTATGAAACCACAGATTCTGAAACTTCTTTCTGCCGCAACCGCATTGGGTGCGGCCCTGTCTCTACATGCCGAAAACACTATAACATGGGAAACTCTCGGCAATGAACGGTCGGCCGATTACGGCAATTATTACATACAACGATTTGTTGTGGAATCCGATGCCCCGTTCGACCGTCTGGCTTTCTGCGCCTTCAAACGGGGACTTCATGCCGTGAACCCCGCCGACAGCGTGATAGAGATTCTTCCGGGATATTTCGTCGTGGCCTCGGAACGGTTCCGTGGGGCCCGGCCGGGAAAACCGGTTGTAGTGGAACTGCGCTCCGACGGCGCATTGCGCAACATATCGTTCGCTCCCGACGGCATGCACCTTGTGTGCGATGGAAAGCCGGTGGCGGCACGCAATGTACGCAAGCCGATCACATCATGGCCTGCCCAGTATCAGGTGCCGGGCGAAAACGGCAGTGTTGACCGGATGATATACGCACCCGAGGCTTTCGCAATAAACGACAGTCTGCGGTCGGACTGGCGCCCCGGGCCATATATGGCTATTCCCACTCCGAAGAAAGTGAAGCTTAGCGGACGTTATTTCGATGCACCGGAGAAATTCGAGGTGAAATACGTGAAGGTGAAGGACCGCCGGAACGACTATTATCGCGCCCGTGTCGATGGTCCGCGCCTTACCATATACACCAACAGCAGCAATCCGGAGGCCCTTGCGGCACGGCTTGTAGAGCGTATCAAAGGGTCGGCGGACGCCTCCGGCAAAGTGCCTGCGGCCGAAATCGAAGACTGGGCCGACCTCTCCTACCGCGGGCTGATGATCGACGTGGCCCGCAACTTCACCAGCAAGGACGATATGAAACGGCTGATCGACCTCATGGCTGCCTACGGACTGAATGTGCTGCATTTCCATGTAGGCGACGACGAGGGCTGGCGTGTGGAGATACCGGAATTGCCCGAACTCACCGAAACCGGAAGCCGGCGCGGATACACCACTGACGACAACGTGCCTTTCCTCAAGGGAATATACAGCGGCGACGGAAACCCGCACTCCTCCACTCCGGCCAACGGCCATTATTCGGTGAACGATTATGTGGAACTGCTCCGATATGCCGCCGAAAGAGGCATAGACATCATTCCGGAATTCGACACCCCCGGACACAGCCGCGCGGCCATACGGGCCATGGAATACCGTTACCGCCGCACAGGCGATGCATCGCTGCGTCTGATTCACGATGGCGACAGCTCGCGCTATACCACCGCCCAGGACTTTCACGACAACATCATGAACCCAGCGCTTGAAGGCCCCTACCGCTTCTGGACCATAGTAATGGAATCGCTCATCGACACATACAAAAAGGCAGGTGTGCCCTTGCGTGCCATACACATAGGCGGCGACGAGGTTCCGGCACATGCCTGGGACGGCAGCGGTCCGGCTATGAGGCTTATGGCTGAAAAAGGCATGACACATCAGCGCGAACTGCACGCATGGTTTGTGGAACGTGTGGCGGCGATAGCGGCGGAAAAAGGCGTGAAGATTGCCGGGTGGCAGGAGATAGCGCTCGACCATTCGCCACAGTACAACGCCACTGTGCAGCCTGTGGTGGAGGCGGTGAACTGCTGGACCAATGCAGGAGACTTCGGCCCGCAGATTGCATCGCAGGGATTTCCGCTGATACTCAGTAATGTGGATTATCTCTACTTCGACCAGACGCCTACCACACATCCCGAAGAACCCGGACTGGTATGGGGCGGCATAGTAGATGAGTTCCGTCCGCTGCATGCCACGGTCGACCGTCTGTGTCCGGGCGACGCAGCCACACAGGCCCGTGTGGCGGGCATATCGGGCCAGCTCTTTTCCGAAACCGTGCGTTCGCGTGCCATGATAGAGCGTTATATACTTCCGCGCATACTCGGACTGGCCGAGCGGGCGCATAATGTGTCGGCCACACTCACCGACAGCGAGTATTTCGGCACACTCACCGGCGAGATGGAAAAATGGGCCGCCGATGGCCGCGACCACTATCTGCGTCAGCCCGGCATACGCGACAACGGCGGCATGATAGAGATGAACGATGCCTACGGCTTCGGCGAAATACGCTACACTCTCGACGGAAGCGAACCCACAGCCGTCAGTCCGCTTTACACGGCGCCGTTCAGCAGCGCCGGCATACGTCAGGTACGCGCACGCCTGTTCCACGGGCCGGCAGCGAGTGTGACTTCCGTACTTTATATTGACTGACACACGGGCCGACAGCATGAGATTTCTGATACAGATACTCTGTCTGCTCACTGCCATATCTGCATACAGCGCTCCGGCAGTCCGTTACATAAACGTGCGTGACGGGCTGTCGAGCCGTCAGGTATATGAGATAGAGGAGGACTCCGACGGTTATATATGGATGTATACCAATTCCGGCCTTGACCGTTACGACGGCACCGTGTTCAGGCACTACACGCTCGACCGGGGAGATGTGCAGAACGACCATATACAGTCGGCCACTTCGATGCATGCCGCAGGCGACGGCAGTCTGATTGTGGCTGTGAAATCGGGTGCGATATACCGTTATGACCGTACGCTCGACAACTTCTGTAAACTGTACGATTTCGCAGGACGCGACTGCCTGCTGTACAACTTCATGGTACTGCCCGACAACCGACTGGCTGTATGCACCAGCAACGGCCTTTATCTCTGTGGCAAGGAGGGCCGGATTGAAAAGCTGGCGCTCGACGGCAAATTCGTAAGGGCCGTGTGTGCCGACGGCAAGGGCGGCTTCTATGCAGGCACCGACCATGGAGCGTATCATGTGGAAGCGTGCGGCGATGGTTTCCGCAGCAGTTTTATCAAGGGAACCGAAGGTGTGAACGTCCGGTCGATCATAATGGCGGGCGGTAGTCTTTACATAGGCTCGTTCTCGCGTGGTCTTATGGTGATGGACCCGTCCGACGGACGTGTAAGGCGTCTGTCGGGCTATATTCCGAATCTGCCCGTCAACGTGCTTGTGAAGTGCGGCGACGACAGTCTGCTTGCAGGCGTCGACGGTGCCGGAGTGTTCCATATCAATACCGCCGACGGCAGTCTGCTCAGGCACTACCGCGACGGAGACTCCGGCGAAACCGACCTGTCGGGCAATACCGTTACCGATGTGCATATCGACAGCCATAACGGCCTGTGGATAGCCACAAGCCATAACGGAGTAAATTATATACCATCGACCAGCCATACGGTAACTCTTGTGAAATCGCATGCCGGCCGGGAGGAGTCGCTGGTTTCAGACTATGTAAACGTGGCGTTCGAGGACAGCGAAGGCAATCTGTGGTTCGGAACCGACAAGGGCGTGAGCCGCTATGACCCGAAGTCGAAACGCTGGTGGCGTTATCTGCAGCGGTCCGACTATGTGGCGAGTGTGGTGCTTTCGATCGGAGAGGACAGCCGGGGCCGGATACTCGTCGGTACATATGGCGACGGACTGAGTGTGATCGACAAGCATAGCGGAGAGGTAAGCCGCCTTCCGTTGCTTGCGCCGGGTTCGGCACAAGGCGTGGGTACCGACTATGTGTTCGTGGGCTGCGGCACTCCGGACGGTTACATATGGACCGGCGGCATAAACGGGCCGATGACCCGATATGACATAGCCGGCAATTCATACTCGCATTATGATGTGGACTGTATCGCCGCCACGGCGGTCGACAACGGGGGCACGATTCTGTTCGGAGGCAACAAGGGCATAGGACGCTATGACAGAGAGCACGACCGCTTCAGCTGGACATCGGATTTCGACAGCATACGGATCCATTATCCCGTGCGGGCCGTCGCGGTCGATACCATGGCCGATGTGCTGTGGGTCGGAACCCAGGGCGAGGGGCTTGTGCGCTACGACCGCCGGCTCCGTCAGGCACGCCGCTATACAAAGGCCGACGGTTTGTCGGGCAATACAATCTACGGCCTCGTACTCGACCATGACGGCAACCTGTGGGTATGTACCGAAACCGACCTATACCGGATTGACGGAGCCGACGGACGGCTCGCCCGATTCACATACTATCTCGATTCCGACAGGGGGGTGTTCAATGCCGGCGGACTCGGAATTACCCGTTCGGGACAGATTATGCTCGGGTCGGCCGAAGGATGCTATATCTTCAGTCCGCCCGGAAAGCGCGATTGCGAGATTACGTGCGATGTCCATTTCACCGATTTCATTATGAACGACCGCAGTGTCGTGCCTGGTGAAAATGGTTCGCCGCTGAAGATGAATATCGACCTTTGCGACCGTATCGAGCTGAAACACAATCAGAATTCATTCGGAATAGGCTTTGCTGCAATCGATTTCGCGAATCCGCAGCGTATCGGCTTCGAATATGAGCTTCAGGGATATGACCGTCAGCCGAACCATGCGGGCGCCGGGGCGATGGCCCGTTACAGCAATCTGCCCTACGGCGATTACACTCTTGCGGTAAGGGCCGTGGACCTGTACAGCGGTTGTATGGTGGGCGAGCGGTCGATGAAGATACGCGTGTTGCCTCCTGTGTGGCTCGGTGGCTGGGCCAAGGCCGGATACACCCTTTTGCTGCTTGTGTGCGCCGTGTTTGTGTTTCAGGCGGTGCGGCGTATACGCAGGGAACGACGCATAGAGGCGAGTCTGCGTGCATATGCCACGATTGCCCACGACATACGCACCCCCATGTCGATGATAAAGGCCCCGCTGCTGAGTGTGGAGCATGAACCCGGACTCAGCGACAGTGCCAGGGCAAGTCTGCGTCAGGCGCGGACCGGAATCGACAAGACCATGGCCATGCTCGGCGACCTGCTGAACATAGGCCGCGACATGCACCGCAGCCGGCAGCTTACGGTACGTCCTGTCGATATCGCCGCATTCATTCAGGTTAAAATAGAGGAATATTCATCGCTGGCAATGTTCAAGGGGCTGGCTCTCGAATGTGATGTGCCCGCCGATATGCCGCAGATAATGACCGACTGCGACAAACTCGACCATATAATCGACAATCTTCTCTCCAACGCGTTGAAATATACACGCAGCGGCAAGGTGACTGTAAAGGCCTGTGCGGCAGGACGCCGGCGCTGGAAGCTTACGGTTTCCGACACGGGCATAGGCATATCCGGGGCCGATGCCAGACGTATATTCAGAATGCGTCACCGCTCGGCCGAGGCCGCCGGCTGCGACAGCAACGGCATAGGCATGGGCCTTCTGCTTACACGGCGGCTTGTGCGTGACCTGAAAGGGCGTATCTCGTTCGAGAGTGTGCCGGGGCAGGGCAGCACCTTCACGGTGAACCTGCCTGTGGCATACAGAAATGCCGAAACCGTCGCTGCCCGGGGAGAAGCGCGTGATACAGTTCCGGACATCACGGACGGCAATGCGGAACACAATGATTCTGAAGGCCGCAGCCTTATATATGTGGTCGATGACGATGCGGACATGCTCGTGTATCTGCGTGAAAATCTTTCACCGGACTACGATGTGGTATGTTCCGACAATCCGTCGGCGGCTCTCGACGATATCAGGCGGATCAGTCCGGCCCTGGTCATAAGCGACGTGATGATGCCGCGCCTCAGGGGCGATGAGCTATGTACGATGCTCAAGACCAACATCGACACAAGCCATATTCCGGTGATTTTGCTCACCGGGCTCGGCGGACGTCACGATATATTGGCGGGGCTTGAGGCCCGGGCCGACGATTATGTGGTGAAACCGTTCGATATAGTGGTGCTCAGAGCCAGAATCCGCAACATCATAAAGACCCGGCGTGAACTCGGCAGCCGCATTCTTGCCGAGAACTGCGAGCCGGCGCAGGAGGAATTCTCCAACGAGCTTGACCGCCGCTTCATGACCAGAACCATGGAGGCCATCAACGCCAATATGTCGGATTCGGAATATTCGGTCAGCAATCTGTGTTCGGACCTCGGCATGAGCCGGACTTCGGTTTATAACAAAATCAAGGCAATCAGCGGACAGTCGCCGAACGAGTTCATGCGCATAATGCGTCTGAACAGGGCCAAGGAGCTTATCGCCACCCGAAACTACAATATCAGTGAGGTGGCCT